>NZ_CAWQOY010000104.1:0-60719 GCF_963896525.1 Nodularia sp. LEGE 04288 | reverse complement strand
GTCTGAATGGCAGGATTTACACCTGCATCTGACCGAGAGTTCAGCCTTTAGTGACAGTAATCTGCTGTCGGGCTGGCTTAGTTATGTACGGGCTGGATACCGAGATTCACTAAGCAACGAATCGCACACCAAGCTTGTATCGGCTCAATTGCAGCCTGCAAAGCTAACTCAGCCATCTTTAATTGTTGTGGTGAATCCTCATTTTGATGGCTTTAGGGGGGAATTTCGACTCTAGTCAGCGATTGAATTTAGCTGTTACTGACTTTTAGCGGAAATTTACCTTATATTCATCCTAAACTCTCTAGCCAACTAGAGGGTCTATCATAATTTACAAATCTTAAAAAGTAAAAATTATCACTAATTCACCGGACGCGATATTGTTACCGGGGCTAAGTCCAAGATATAGCAAAAGTCAAAATTGAAAGCCAATAAAAACCCCCTGGTACTGACCCCAGGGGTTTTGTCTGTAAGATGCCATCAACTACTCTATTCCTAACGTTAACAATTGCACACACCATACTTAAATGCAACCGTGCTTATGCATTAATTACATAAATAAAATGTTTTTTTTACAATCAACGGCATAAGGGAACACCAAAAAATAAATTCCCCAAAATTGTAGGGTGGGTTAGCACAGCGTAACCCACCATAAACTTAAGGATAATGGCGTGTTACCGACTAATTTCCTAACTACAAATTAATTGGGGATTTTATTCCTTGAAAGTCCTTAACAAAATAAATATAGCTACGCCACGCACACTACATAAATCAAACCGGATTACTATATTATTTTGACTAACAATTTGCATTGCTTTACCTGGCGAATAATTCATGACAATTGTACAGAAATTGTTCAAAAATTAAATATGAGTCCTATATCTTTAACCTGAAAGAAATTGACCCCAATTTTTAAGGAAAAAGGCTTGGATAAACCAAGCCCTTATGTATACCAAGCATTTACTACACCAATAATAATTTAATCGTTCTATGCCTTTAGTTCATCCTCCTAAAGGATGTGTGCAAATAACCTAAAAACTGATATACCAATAATTTGTTTAATCATAAAAAAAGGTTTGGTAATCAACCAAACCTCGATTATTGCTGTGCTTAACAACGTACTAAATTAAAATTTAAAATTACTCTTTTTAAAGTTCATCTTCCTTTAGTCAGTGTTCAAATATTATTAGGACTAATATGTAATTATATCTTATGTCAATGCCATTCATATATCAAAAGTATGAAAAAGGCTTGAACAAGAGCCAAGCCTTTACATATACCAGGTGTTTACCATATTTAGCTAATTTATAGATAAACTTATAAAATTTCATCTGTCTTGAAGTTGTGTACAAATCTTCTGAAATGTGATAGAAAGCCTCATACATAACCAAAATTTTATAAAAAATGTATAAGTATATTTTATAAATTTATTCATACTCTGGACAGATGTTATCTGACTATAATAGCTATTTCATCACACTAGGTTTTTATCAAAAAGAAAACCCTGGCTTTGATTCCAGGGTAGATATATGTTTTTCAGGCATTAATGAACTGAATAATAACACGACAAATAACTTGTTTACCCTACCTATTGATATATAGTAAATGAATATTATTTATCATTGGGTAGCAAATTTTTCTTCTCAATTAATTAAAAAATTGGGTAATGCTCCCAGTTAAAAACACACAAAATAGGCTTGACTATTAGCCAAGCCTATATATACCAAGAGTTTACCATATATTGCGAGTTTAATTATTTGAAGACTAAATTTCATCTATCTATAGGTTATGTCTAAATTTCTTTAAATCTGATAATGACTTATCTAGGTAGCTATATTCAGGAATCACAAGCTGTTTGCTAAAAGTTAAAATTCATACAAAAAAATATTTTTATATTGTATAAACTTAAACTAATTTAAATATAAATTTAAGTAGAGGTGATTCATCAATTTCTCCTACTTATCAAACCAGGTATGAGTTATTTTATTGATGATATATAGGACTCATATTTGATTTTTGTTGGCGTAGCCTGCGCTTTGCGCTAACACACCCTACAATACTTAATTTTTTCATAAATCAAACCGGATTTCTATATATATAAAGTTTGATTCTTCGTAAAACCCCTAAAAAATCAGGTTTATTATCCAAATTAGAGTAAAAAAATAATTATTATTACAATTGAAATTGAGATCATATAAAAAAGACTTGGTGCTAAACCAAGCCTCAGTAGAAGTAGAATCTATCAAGTTAATTTAGCTGTTTGGATGATAGTATTCATCATCCAAGAGGAAGGTTACAAATATTTTACAATCTGATATGGGTTGACGCGTATAAAAAAGGTTTAGCATTTGGCTAAACCTCCATAGAAAGCAGTTATTCGACACATCAAAACTAATTTTAGCCTACTGTTGATGAGGGTCATCTTCCTAAAGGATGTGTCTAACTATGTTGTCATATGATATGTTATTGGGTGGATAAAGCTGATAGCTAATAAATCCTATCCTGATTTTTTAGTCCCAAGTTAAAATTATTTGTTAATCGCGTCCATAAAACCTCAGTTTCTCCTCACAAAGATGATAAATTATACACAAATGCACTAACTGGTAGTAACAACTAAATCAGTCAATATGAGCCTGAAGGTTGTCCATCCCTCGCTACTTTCAACTTGAATTATTCCTTGGAGTTGTTCAACTAACTTCTGTACTATAGATAACCCTAATCCTGTACCACCTTGATTCCAGATGTCAGCATTGGGGAGGCGATAAAATTTATCAAAAAGTCGCGGTAATTCGGCTGTAGGAATTTCTACGGAATTACGAATAGTGATGATAGTTTCTGGGAGTATTTCTGAGGAATTGTGATCTACACTCAAAATAATTTCGCCACCAGTCGGAGTATATTTGCAGGCATTATTGAGTAATTCTGCTAAAATTCGCTCTAAGCTAGTACAGTCTGAGAACAGCGAGGGCAGATTTGAGGGCAGGTTTAACTGTAAAGTTTGCTGATGTTCTTGAACACGGATTTGAAACGGCTCAATTATCCAAGGTATCCACTGTTCTAAGAGCAACACATCTGGGGTAATTAATGGACAGGCTTCAGCTTCTAAGCGTTGTAAGTCTAGTAAATCGTTGATTAGCGCCATTTCGCGATCGCACTCAATTGACAACATTTCCAAATAGCGCTGATTTTCCTCAGCCGTCATAGACATTTGTAATATTTGAATCATCACCTTCATATTGCTGAGAGGCGATCGCAATTCGTGGGACAATAAATTTAAGAACTCATTTTTGAGTTGATTGACTTCTGCTAGTTGCGCTACGAGTTGCTCTTGCTCAATTTGCTTTTGATGAGCCTCCATAGCCTGTTTGCGCTCAGTAACGTCTCGGAAAATTAATACTGCACCTGTAATATGATCAAGATCATCTTTAATGGGTGCAGCACTATCATCAATGGGAATCTCTGCACCACTTTTAGAAATTAGAATAGTTTCTGCTGGTAAACCAACAACAGTTCCGTCTTCCAGGACTTTTTTGATCGGACTTTCCACAGGCTCGTGAGTTTCTCTATGAGCAATTTTGAATACTTCCGATGCATTTTTCCCAAAAGCTTCTTCTTGTTTCCACCCTGTGAGATTTTCAGCCACAGGATTCATAAAAGTTACTAATTCTTGAAAATCGCTAGCAATTACTCCATCACTGATGCTTTTAAGGAGTGTAGATAACCATTTTTGATGTGTTTTTAATTGCTTTTCTAGTTGATGTTTAGTCAAAGCTATTTCGATATTTATTTGTAGCTCTCTTTCTTTAAAAGGTTTGAGTAAGTAGCCAAAAGGTTCTGTTATTTTGGCACGCTCTAAAGTTTTTTCATCCGCATAAGCCGTGAGATAAATAATGGGAATATCCAAATGCTTACGAATTTCATGAGCCGCTTCTATACCGTCTGTTTGCCCTTTCAATCTAATATCCATTAACACTAAATCTGGACAAATTTCTAGAGACTTATTAATTGCTTCTTGTCCTGAAGAAGCGATTGCAGAAACTATATAACCAAACTTTTGCAGCCGATTGCGTAAATCTTTGGCAACAATAGCTTCATCTTCTACGATCAAAATTTTTGTGCTTGACATATGTAATTCAAGTTTACTTATACTAGGGGAAAATCTATTTGAAATTTTACTCCGATATCGCTATTAATAGTGATATCTCCTGAGAGTTGACTGCTTAAAGCATCTATTAACTCCCAGCCTAACGATGCTGTATTGTTAAAATTAAAGTTTGATGGTAAACCTTGCCCATTATCTCTAACTACAAGTGCAATCTTATTTACCGAACTTTTTTTAATTTCAATGTTAATCTCACCCGCTCGCTCTCCAGTAAATGCGTGTTTTAAGGAATTAGAAACCAGTTCATGGATAATTAAACTACAAGGAATTGCTGTATCTAATCCCAGTGAAATGTCCTGCTCAACATTAATATTTATGGAGATGATATTTGTATTAAATTCGTAGCAAGTGCATAAACTTGATACTAAATCTTGGACATATTCATTTAAATTAATCTTGGCTAAATCTGGTGACTGATACATTTTCTCATGAACTAAAGCCATTGAGGCAATGCGCTGCTGGCTTTGCTGGAATATTGCCATATCTTCTGGATCTTTGATATATGCAGATTGCAAGTTTAGCAGGCTAGAAATCACCTGTAAATTGTTTTTCACGCGATGGTAAATTTCTTTTAACAGCACTTCTTTTTCTAAGAGTGATGCTTGTATCAGCTGATGTGACTGCTTGCGATCGCTAATATCTTCCACAACGGAAATAAAATACTTTGGTTCACCAGAAGGTTTGTGCATTAAAGACACTGTGATATTAATCCAGACTAGGAAACCGTTTTTCCGAAAATAGCGTTTTTCCAGAGAATAATTTGGAATCTCACCCGTTAACATCTGCTTAACATATTTGAGATCATTATCCAGATCATCTGGGTGAGTAATATCCTGGAAAGTTAGCAACAGTAGTTCCTCAGATGTGTAGCCAAGAATATCGCACAGCTTCTGGTTAACCAATAGCCACTGACCATTTATGCCGACATGAGCAATACCAACAGCAGCTTGATCAAATGCTGCACGGAATTGCTGTTCGCTTTCTCTTAATGCCTTCTCGATTCGCTGGCGCTCAGTGATTTCTGCTTCTAGTGAGTTGTTAATTTGTCTTAACTCTACTGTCCGTTGTTCCACTATAGTTTCTAGTCGCTCTAGTAGGCTGCTTAATGCCTCCTCTGCTTGCTTGCGCTCCGTAATGTCAGTATGTGAACCTACCATACGTACTACATTACCATTTTCATCCCACAGCCCTTGACCCCGATCTAAAATCCATTTGTAAGTACCGTCTTTACATAAAACTCGATGCTCGTGAATGTAAAACGGCGTTATCTTGGAAAAATGATTTTCAACTGCTTTGACCACCATATCGCGGTCATCTGGATGCACCCGCATCAAACTTTCGTCTAAATGGTGTGAAATCTCCTGTTCTTCATAACCAAGCATCTCTATCCAGCGAGTTGAGAAAAAAACCTCATTGGTTTTCACATTCCAATCCCAAATACCATCATTATTACCACGTAAAGCTAACTGCCAGCGTTCCTCACTTTCTCTTAGCACCTCTTCTGTGCGTTTGCGTTCAGCTATTTCTTTTGCTAATTGGCAGTTTGCCGCCTCTAGTTGGGAAGGACTAGGTAATGCGAGGGCTTTAGGTATTAATGAGAACAGTTCTATGGCTGTCAAAACAGAAACAAAGGCGGTGATAGCTTTGATTAACCCGGATAGCCAATAAGTAGGATGCCAAAGTGTCCACACATCCATCAGATGGGTTGTACCGCAAGCAACAATAAATGTACTAAACATCAAGAATATCCCACCGAAAGGGATATCTCTTCGTTTGCGGACAAAATAGACCAGCATCACCGGAATAGAATAGTACGCCAGGGCAGTTAAGGAGTCAGAAATAATATGCAACCATACCAATCCTGGTTTCCAGAGATAGCAATGTCCGTGAGGAATCAATTGGCTAGGAAAAAAAAATTATGTAGCAGTTCCATGAGAAAAATTTAATTACAGTGAGTATTTGCTGAAAAACGGAGTGTCAACACAGCCTCTAGAATTATCATCGAATGCCTATGTTGCTTAATTCTGGGTAGTTTTTAGTTTTTCAATTGATAATGTCATATTTATTACTATTAATATAACCTGTTATACCATTTCCATATGAAGACGCATAGAAATAAACTCACCGCCTGCGGCTCCTCCCCTAAATAAAAGGAAGTTGGGAGGGGTAAAAATCGTGTGCAGCTATGGCTACGCCACGCAAGCTATCAGAGTAAATCCTCTATATTAATAGTTATAAACCACACATTTTTCTTGCAAACGCAATTTTACTTAACTTATAAAGTTAAGTATATTTTCGGCCATTCATAATTTCTTACATTATGTTAACATTTAAAATGTCGTGCTAACATATTTAACAGAATTTTTCGTGGTACTAATCGAGCTAATGTACTTCTGATTTGAGTTTTAATGTCACCCAGAACTAGTGTTGGTTGATAATTTGCTAAAGCCTTTAATGATTCACGCACAACTTCTTCAGACGAATAAGCCTTATCTGTATTTCCTGCTAAAGTTGTAGGAAAGTTAGCTTCTACAAAAAAGTTTGTTTCTATGGGACCTGGACAGGTAGCTAGGACACGAACTCCATAGGGACGATTTTCTGCCCAAAGCGCTTCACTGAAACTGAGAATAAAAGCTTTACTGGCAGCATACACAGAAAGATATGGTATTGGTTGAAATGCTGTAATTGAAGATACGTTAATAATGCCACCAGAATGACGTTGCCGCATTAGAGGTAGAAATTTATGGGTTAAATCTACCAATGCCAAAACGTTAAGTTGAATAATTTTTATTTGCCGTTCTCTGTCACTTTCTGCAAAATCACCATAATCACCAAAACCAGCATTATTAATTAATAAATCAATGGTTAATCCTTTACTTTTAGTAGCATCAAATACAGCAGCAGGTGCATCAGGCTCTGTCAGGTCTTTAACTATCACATCTACTTGAATTTGGTATTGATCTTGTAGTTCTTTTGCTAGTTGATTAAGTTTTTCTTCAGAACGAGAAACTAGAACAAGATTTGTCTGCCGTGCAGCTAATTCCACTGCAAAAGCTTTACCTATACCACTAGAGGCACCAGTTATTAAAGCAGTTAGCATTCTAAAATTTTTAACATTTTATGATCATTATTATAAGTTTTAAAAATAGTTTCTACCACTTTTAACTATTCCGAGTTATTTAAGAACAAGTATAAAAATGATACTCAGCATTCAGTTTGGACTGACACACACGTAAACAATAACGCAGAGCCAGGAACAAAGCATATACAAGAAAATCAAGGGTTACCCAAAATTTTGTGTCAGTCTTGCTAGTGTATTTTTTGGGGAAAGCTGGGAAATCTTCACCTCAGCAGAGGTACAAATACTACTTTCAGCACCACAGAACAGCCCGCCGTGCATCTATGGACTGACGGCATGAAAATTAATATTTGCTTTCCTGTGAGATATATGTTATCTTAAGTTTTCGTGTGGTTAAGGACGTATAGCTCAGTTGGTTAGAGCGCTACGTTGACATCGTAGAGGTTCCTCGGTTCGAGTCCGAGTACGTCCATTAATAACCCTCTAGTACAGAGCTAGGGGGTTTTATTTTGCCGTGCTTTAACTGGTTGACCTATATGTTAACCTGCTATATGATGCCATAATCACTCATCAGAGAACCAATGAAAACCGGGATATATTTAATATCAAACTCAGACAGAGGCATGGGTTACATCGGTAGTAGCCAGAACATAGATAAACGTTGGGGTCAGCACAAAAGCTTTTTAAACCGGGATAAACACCATTGCAAGGCACTACAGGCGGCTTGGAACTATTATGGTAGGTCTGCTTTTCAGTTGGGAGTTCTAGAACTCTGCGAGGTTACAGAGTTGGCAGAGTTAGAGCAGATATATCTCAATACTGCGAACTGGGCAACTCTGTACAATACCGCCCGATCTACATATTCACCTATGAGAGGGTTACAGGGGCATAAATGGACTGAGGAAGAGAAAAAGCGACTTTCAGAGATGTTTAGAGGTGAACTTAACCCCATGTACGGCATAAAAGGCGATTTACACCCCTCGTCCAAGATACGGGGTCAACTACATCCTGAATATGGCAGACCTAGACCGCCTGAATCCGTCGCCAAAAGACATCGCAAATATGTCGTAACTTCCCCAGGTGGCGAGGTGTTCCAAGTATCTGGCTTACGTCCTTTCTGCGTTACCCACGCCCTAGACCAAGGAAATTTAACTAAAGTTGCACAAGGTAAACGCAAGACATACAAAGGCTGGGATTGCCAATATTTACACTAGGTTGACATCATAGGTAAAGGTGCTAGAGTAAAGTCATACCAGAGCAATGGAAAAAAATGCTAGTCATGAACGTGCTTCCCCCGCAATCTTCCCCTGAACCAGTTAAAGTCATGTATTTAGAGACATTAACCAAGGGGAACCTACTGAAACTGTTAGAAGAGGCAAGCTTTTATCCTAATCGTTACATACTAGCTACTGCTGAATCCGTCAAGGCTCTACAGAATGAAGATGTTGCCCCTAAAGATATGATTACGCTGGCTGAGTATTTGGATGGCCACGGCATTGAGTTAGAGACTAAAGGCGACTATCATAAACTCGCTACACAGGTGGCACAAAGCTATACAGAGAAATACAAAATACGCCCCCGAATCGTAGCCCGTGCGGATTCCCGTGGGCGGTTCATGAAAAAATCATACGCCTACTTGGCGGAGGATGTAGATATCATTGAGAATGCACTAAAGGACATCGTACATAAGAGGTTCCCAGCAGCCAATCATAAATAATCTCAAGGACATATTGCAAATATCTGAAAGTCAATTCATTATTTTGTAACCACACAAAAATCTTGATATTTTTAATACTGCCATAAATTGTGCGATCGCCAAAACCAAGGCGTAGCTAATCATATTTTATACTTAATGTCTCAGTAAAAATCTATCAGTGCTGACCAGAACCACAATCAACAGCACTAGCTGAAATTGCCAAGGGGCTAATACCAAACTCAAAATTAGACTGAGAATCGTAAACAAACTGATTAGATAAGCTATTTCGCCATGACATTTTTTAGATACATAGCCGCAAGCTAAACCAGTACAGAGTGGAATCAAAAAAGACAAATGCATTTTTAATATCCTCGTAACTAAAATGCAAAAATGGATAAAAGCAGACGAAAACTGTTTTTATAATTGTGGTTAATTTTACAACTAAGTGGATTTTATCCAAAATCCTTCAGATGAATCAACCCTCTAGATGAGGCAAAAATCCCGTAATTAAGTTAACCGTTCGTGCTATTCCTGAGTAGACGATCTAGCATATTACATTTAGAAGGAACTTTTTTAAATTAAACACCCGATGCTGAATATTCCTCAACTACTGGCGACTGAATTAGACCTCAAACCTGATCAAATCCAAAACGCGTTAGAACTTTTAGCCGAAGGTGCGACGGTTCCCTTTATTGCACGTTACCGCAAAGAGCGCACTGGGGAAATGAATGAAGTCCAACTGCGCGACCTGTTTGAGCGCTATGCTTACTTAACAGAGTTGGCTGAACGGAAATCGGTAATTTTAAATGCGATCGCCGAACAAGGTAAACTCACAGATGAACTCAAAGCCAAAATTACATCCTGTTTACAAAAAACCGAACTAGAAGATTTATATCTTCCCTATCGACCAAAACGCCGTACCCGCGCCACCATCGCCAGAGAAAAAGGTTTAGAACCCTTAGCCGAGTTGATTAAATCGCTAAATGTCCAAAATGCTTCAACAGCCTCACTGGAAGAAGAAGCAGCGAAGTATATTTCTGAAACTCAGGGAGTTAAAACACCAGAAGAAGCACTCAAAGGTGCTGCGGATATTTTAGCGGAAGAAGTGGCAGAAAAAGCCGAGTTACGTGCATATCTGCGTGACTACTTGCTAGCCGAGGGGGTATTTGTCTCTCATCTCAAAAAGGATCATCCCGAAGGTTCAACCAAATTTGAGATGTACCGCAACTATCAGATGCGAGTGAGAAATATTGCACCCCATAATCTGCTGGCGTTGTGTCGCGGTGAAGCTGAGAAAGTGTTAAGCTATGAAATTGCTTTTGATGAAGATGTGGTACTGTCTTATCTAGAATCAAAGGAAATTAACAGCAAAGTTCGGATAATTCGCGATTTTTACCAAGGGATGCTCAAAGACGCATTTAATCGGCTGATGAAAACTTCCATTATGGGTGAGGTGATTTCTCAGAAGAAAACTTATGCTGATATGGAGTCGATTAAAACCTTTGAAACAAATCTGCAAGAATTACTCTTGTCTGCACCAGCGGGGATGAAACCGACACTGGCTATAGACCCAGGCTTTAGAACTGGGTGTAAAGTGGCGGTACTCGACCAAACCGGACAATTTTTAGAATACCAGGCGGTGTTTCCTCACCAAGCGGCTGAACAACGCGCCAAAGCTGCACAAACTATTAAAAATTTGATTACCAAATATCAGATTGAGTTAATTGCTATTGGTAATGGTACAGCTTCCCGTGAGACAGATGAGTTTGTGGCGCAGATATTACAAGATATCGACCGCAAACCAATTAAAGTCATGGTAAATGAGTCTGGCGCATCGATATATTCTGCCAGTAAAGTGGCGTTAGAAGAGTTTCCCCACTTAGATATTACCGTGCGTGGTGCGATTAGTATCGGTCGCCGTTTGCAAGACCCTCTGGCGGAACTGGTGAAAATTGATCCTAAATCTATCGGTGTGGGACAATATCAGCATGATGTTGATCAAAAGTTGCTGAAAAAGAAGCTGGATGAAACTGTAGAAAGTTGCGTGAATTACGTCGGTGTGGACTTAAACACGGCTTCTAAGGAACTTTTGACCTTTGTTTCCGGAATTACGGCTACGGTGGCTAATAACATTGTCGCTTATCGCAACGAGCATGGAGTCTTTAAGAATCGCCGACAACTGTTAAAGGTGGCTAAGTTGGGGCCGAAGGCGTTTGAACAAGCTGCGGGTTTTCTGCGAATTCGTGGTGGAGATAATCCTTTAGATAACACAGCCGTGCATCCAGAAAGTTACTCTGTCGTGCAGGCGATCGCAGCTGATTTAGATGTATCCTTAAATCAAGTCACCCAAATTGCCGAAAAACTCAAAAAAACCAACCTGAAGAAATACATCACTGATAGCGTTGGCGAACCCACACTGCGCGATATTATCAGCGAACTAGATAAACCAGGTAGAGACCCCCGTGCAGAATTTAAATATGCCACCTTTAGCGAGGGAATCAAAGAAATTAAGGATTTAGAGGTGGGAATGGAATTAGAGGGAATTGTCACAAACGTAGCTAACTTCGGTGCCTTTGTCGATATTGGTGTGCATCAAGATGGTTTAGTACATATTTCCCAACTAGCTGACAGATTTGTAGATGACCCTCAGAAAATCGTCAAAGTCGGACAAGTTGTGAAAATTCGAGTCTTGGAAATTAACGAGAAATTGAAACGTATTAGTTTGTCGATGAAAGCCGTTCAACAATAAAAGTATTTTTGGGTCTTTGTGGCTTTTTGGTAAAAACACGAATTTAATTAACCATTAAGACACCAAGACACCAAATAATCAGCCAAATGGTAGAACTAAAATCTATCTTGAAAGAGATGTAGAACCATAGAAGTTATTGGAAAATAGTAAAAGACTCGTAAAGAATCTATCTGTTATATTTAGTAGGTGAACACCATGTTAGGAACATTTTTAACTGCCATAGCTACAGCTTTGAGCTTGTTAATTGTCGATTTAGTTGTACCTGGTGTCAACATTGCTAATTTTCCAGCAGCCATGATTGCGGCTTTGGTAATTGGTTTGATTAACGGTTCAGTAAAACCAGTTCTATCTGCTTTATCTTTACCGCTTAACTTCGCCACATTAGGGGGCTTTTCGCTAATAGTTAACGGTTTTTGTTTCTGGTTAGCAGCAGTGCTGGTTCCTGGGTTTGCAGTTCGTGGACTTATCGCCTTTATCCTGGGTCCAGTGATTCTATCTTTTGCTAACACCTTCATTAACAATTATTTTGCCGAAAGGAATCCTGCTTTAAACAGTAGTGGTGACGTAAATCCCCAAGGCGAATTACCCTCTAGATAAGTATGGGCGGAAGTAAACGCCAGTTAAATCACGGAAAGATCGCTGAATTACGATAATTCAGCCTTACCGTGAGTATGTAATTCCACAAAATCGGATCGAAAAATCATGAAAATAGTTCGTTTTCTTTTAGGTATAGTACTGCCTCCTTTAGGTGTTTTTCTCACAGTGGGTGCTAGCCCAACTTTGTTGATTAACATTTTACTAACACTTTTAGGCTGGCTTCCCGGCAGTATTCACGCAGTTTGGGTAATTGCTAAACATGAAGAACAAATTAATGCAGAGAGAGGTAGTTACTAAATAGGCTAGGTAAATAAAGTTTGTAGTGAGGACTTTAGTCCTCTAAAAAGGGATAAAACCCTGACTACAAGCTTATTTCATTTTTTAGCTGACCCCGCCTATTTCTTCGTAAGTTCCCCATGTTTATCAGCAGGTTCCTTCTCTTTGAAGATATCAGCCGTTGATAGCAGTAACTCCCTTAGAGTTTGTTTGATTTGACGCTCTTTTTTAGCGATCGCAGAACCAGCTTCACCCAGTTTATCTTCTAGTTGCGATCGCTTCTCGTCTACTTGTGTAGCCACAACTTCAGCTTTCGGACGAGCTTGATTATACCAGTGTTTTGCTTCGTCGATATAATCTTTAACTTCTCCATCCCGTCCGCCGTAGCGTGCAGCCAAATTTGCTCTGACAATGGATAGTTGCGCTTGCAATTGAGCGTAACGTTTCTTTAATAAAGAGACTTCTTCACTATCTCGAATGGCATTAATAGCAGAATTAATGGCATCTTTAGTATCATCAGTTTTGTCTTTGCCAGTTTCTTCAATCTCTGCTAAAATACCATCAACTTCTTGCTGAATTTGTTCCTCTTCATTATCCAATTGAGCTTGTAGCTTTTTCAGTTCCGCCTGAGTTTCCACTATAGAGTTGTGTCTTTTGCTGTTAACACCTTCCAAAGCCCCTTCAATGGAAGCTGTCACTTCTTCTCTGATTTCTGCACCTTTATCTTGAAAGTTTTCAATCACAGCAGAAACCGCATCTTTTACCAGAAAACGAATTTCACTAGAACCTGCTTTCAACTCTGAACTTAACTGAGAAACAGCAGACTTGACAATTTCGCGAATGCGCTCAGTTCTTAACTGTCCAGTTTCTTTCACCTGTTTCAAGTCAGTTTGAATTTGTTCCTTGATGTTGTTAGGCATTTTTCAGCTTTCCTATTGAGCTAATTGGATAAAATTTTCCAGACATGATCTTCCATATACATTATGGTGTAGGGCTTGAGAAATAGACACCTCCCTTAGATAGAAAAGCGCCATAATTAACTACTACAGCAGATGACTTCTTTCATTTGATTCAAATAGACAAGGGCGAGTATCTTTGTCCACCCCACAAGATTTATCCTGTTAAATATCTAAAAACTTGGTGTAACCTTTGTGAGATAATAGGTATTAATAGCTAGTAAATGAGATAAATTATGTGGCGGGTTAATGTGACTTGTTCCGGTGATGCTTGGAAACAACACGGTGCTAACTTCAAAACAATGCCAGACAAGTATCAAGGCGAGTGTATTTCTTCCAAGAAAATGCCAGATGGGACGCGAATCATGGGATATAAAATAGAAGATGTCAGCGATGCAGAGGCTTTTCAGGAAGAGTGTGCAAACTTGTCTGGATTTACATCTGACTTTGAAGCTTTGTGAGATTGAAAGTAAATAATCTGCCCAAGACAACTGCTCTTTTCGCGTTCATCACCTTGGCAGCGCCAAATCTAGGATAATTAGCTTCACCTGGTTTGAGCGTACCGTCAACTAAAACCCCTACCAAACCAGGAAATTTTGCTTTTAATTGCACATCCCTGTTTTTAATCAACTCAATACAGTGTCTAGCATCTACAATATGTAAGCACACAAAATTACAGTCCTCTAGGAGAATTTTTGGTGGAGTCCCGATATAACCCAGCAGACATTGAGGAAAAATGGCAACAAACATGGGCAGAACTTGGCTTAGATAAGACACCTGCAAATAGTCACAAGCCCAAATTCTACGCGCTTTCCATGTTCCCCTATCCATCGGGCAGCCTACACATGGGTCACGTCCGTAATTACACAATTACCGATGTGATTGCACGCCTCAAGCGAATGCAAGGGTATAGGGTACTGCACCCAATGGGTTGGGATGCCTTTGGTTTGCCAGCAGAAAACGCCGCCATTGACCGAGGAGTTCCCCCTGCTAAGTGGACTTATCAAAATATTGCCCAAATGCGGCAGCAATTGCAGCGTCTGGGTTTGGCTATCGATTGGGACAGCGAACTTGCCACTTGTTCACCAGATTATTACAAGTGGACGCAATGGATTTTCTTGCAATTCTGGCAAGCCGGTTTAGCCTATCAAAAAGAAGCAGCAGTAAATTGGGACCCCGTTGACCAAACTGTCATCGCCAACGAACAAGTTGATAACGAAGGACGTTCTTGGCGCAGTGGAGCAAAAGTTGAACGCAAACTATTACGGCAGTGGTTTTTAAAGATTACCGACTACGCCGAAGAATTGCTCAGTGATTTAGAGAAATTAACAGGTTGGCCGGAACGGGTCAAGTTAATGCAAGCTAATTGGATTGGTAAATCTACAGGCGCATATTTAGAATTTCCTGTGGTGGGGATGGATGAAAAAATTGCTGTCTACACCACACGCCCAGATACAATTTATGGTGTGAGCTATCTGGTATTAGCACCAGAACATCCTTTAACCCAGGTTGTCACCACCCCAGAACAAAAAACCGCCGTAGCAGCCTTTATTCAAGAAGTTTCTCAGCAAAGCGAGTTAGAACGTACTGCCGAAGACAAACCAAAGCGGGGTATTCCCACTGGTGGCAAAGCCATCAACCCCTTTACCGGGGAAGAAGTGCCAATTTGGATTGCCGATTATGTACTGTATGAGTATGGTACTGGGGCAGTCATGGGTGTACCTGCTCATGATGTGCGGGATTTTAAATTTGCCCGTGTTTATAATTTACCCATTGAGTTTGTGATTGCTGCTCCCGATGATGTAGCAGATTTTGACTTAACGCCAACATCAGAAACAGATGAAATCACAAAACTGATTAAAATTGAATACAACGAGGCATATACTGAGCCAGGAATTTTAATTAATTCTGGGTCTTTTACAGGCATGAATTCTACAGATGCCAAAGCCGCAATCATTAAATATGCTGAAGAACAAAGTTTTGGCAAACTGAGAATCCAATATCGCTTACGGGATTGGTTAATTTCCCGACAACGTTATTGGGGCGCACCCATACCAGTAATTCACTGTCCAAATTGTGGAATAGTCCCAGTCCCGGACGAGGATTTGCCAGTTAAATTACCCGAAGAGGTGGAATTGACTGGGCGTGGTGGTTCCCCTTTGACTCAGTTAGAAAGTTGGGTAAATGTTCCTTGTCCGACTTGCGGCACTCCAGCCAAGCGAGAAACCGATACGATGGATACCTTCATTGATTCCTCGTGGTATTTCTTGCGCTATCCTGACGCGCAGAATGAGCAACAAGTTTTCGACCCCGGCAAAACTAATGACTGGATGCCAGTAGACCAGTATGTGGGTGGCATTGAACACGCAATTTTACACTTGTTGTATTCCAGATTCTTTACTAAAGTCCTCCGCGACAGAGGCTTATTAAACTTTGATGAACCCTTTCAACGCCTGTTAACTCAAGGTATGGTACAGGGTTTAACTTACATGAATCCTAATAAGGGCGGTAAAGATAAATGGGTTCCTTCTAATTTGGTGAATGTAGCCGACCCCCGCGACCCTCAGACAGGTGAACCATTGCAACGCCTATATGCCACCATGTCTAAATCTAAGGGTAATGGTGTAGCACCAGAAGACGTAATTAGTAAGTATGGTGTAGACACGGCGCGGATGTTCATCTTGTTCAAAGCGCCACCAGAAAAAGACCTGGAATGGGATGATGCCGATGTCGAAGGGCAATTTCGCTTTTTAAATCGGGTATGGCGCTTGGTGACAGATTACGCTAAGACTGGGGTATCACGTAAAAAAGCGCAACTCTCTGATTTGAGTAAACCAGAAAAGGAATTACGGCGGGCAATTCATACGGCTATTCAAGCTGTGACAGAGGATTTGGAAGATGAATATCAATTCAATACAGCCGTTTCCGAATTGATGAAGTTAAGTAATGCCCTAACTGATGCCGACTGCAATAATTCACCGATTTATGCTGAAGGTATTCAGACTTTAGTAATTATGCTAGCGCCTTTTGCACCACATATTGCGGATGAATTATGGCAGTTATTGGGTAATCCTAATTCCGTCCACACTCAAACTTGGCCAGCTTTTGACCCGGCGGCTTTGGTAGCTGATGAAATTACTTTGGTAATTCAAATTAACGGTAAAAAGCGTGCTGATATTGAAGTTCCGGCACAAGCTGATAAGGCAGAGTTGGAGAAGTACGCTCGTGAATCTGAATTAGTTCAGCGCTACATTGAGGGTAAGGAAATTAAAAAGGTGATTGTGGTTCCTGGAAGGTTGGTGAATTTTGTAGTCGTTTAAATAAGTTACGAAACCAAAGATCCCCGACTTCTTGAAGAAGTCGGGGATCTGAGCATATCGGTGTTTGCAGTTCAAAAGTAGTTAATTATGAAGGTTCCAGTCCCAGAGGATAAGGCACGAAAGATAGCCAGTAAAGAGCATAATACTTATCTTGCTGAAGGAATTGCGCCGCACAAAGCCACCCAGTCGGCTCCATCTTCACTACTACAAAGTTTTTCTAAAGATTTAAAGCATAATCTTTCAGTTAAACAAAAAGTTTTAGAAACAGAATTATTTAAAGTTTTAGGTAATCCATTTTATGCTGACAATGGATTTATTCTTTATCACGGTGATTCAACGGATTTTTTAGACAAACTCAGTTCAACTAATATCAATATTGATTTAACTGTTACGTCTCCACCTTATAACATTGGCAAAGAATATGAAGCACCAATGTCTGTAGATGAGTATGTCGAAAGTTGTTCGCAATGGATGTCTCAAATTTATAAAATTACCAAACCAGATGGGGCATTTTGGTTAAATGTGGGACATTTTGAAGTTTCCGACAAGGGTTTATGTGTACCTATACCTTATTTATTATGGGATAAGTCACCGTTCTATTTACTCCAAGAGGTGGTATGGCAATATGGCGCTGGTGTTTCTACAAAATATCGTCTCAGTCCACGTAACGAAAAATGGCTTTTTTATATTAAGGATTCTCTGAGGTATACGTTTAATTTAGATGATATACGTGATCCAAATGTGAAATATCCCCATCAGAAAAAAAATGGTAAATATAGATGTAATCCTCTGGGTAAAAATCCCTCTGATGTTTGGGAATTTCCTAAAATTACTACTGGTGAAAAACGCAGTTCCAAGGAACGCACTGGACATCCGGCACAGTTTCCTTTAGGTATTGTAGAGAGAGTTGTCAAAGCTTCTTCAAATCAACTGGGAGTAGTGCTTGATCCTTTTGCTGGTTCTGGTTCTACTGGGATTGCAGCCGCAGGTTTAGGACGGATATTTTTAGGTTTTGAAATTAAGTCTGATTACTGCAAAATGGCGGTGGATAGATTTAAGGCTTTTCAGGTGGAAAGGGAGAATTTTTATGCTGAGTGAAAAGATGAGTTAGTGTCGCGCAAAGGCGCAAAGACGCAAAGAAGAATTAGTTTATTGTATAAATTATGATTAAGTTTTAATGACTAAAAATACTCCAACTGCAATCATTACACAGTCAGCGACAATGTTTATTCCTTAAGGCATCACCATTTTTTGACCGCAGTACCTCCCAACTCTACCCAGGGGAGTTAGTAGGTGGGTTAATTATCAGCTTCATCTCATCAACATTTAAATTAAAATTAGTGACCTAAATTACCAGGAGTATGCTATATGGATTTGTTTGAATTGCATATGTATCTATTTGAATCTAACTTTTTTAAACGTTGGCATTGGTTTAGTTTCCACTTTAAACAACCTTTTGTGCATCCATTTTCAAGGGCCGCTGTGTATAAATCCTTTGTTAATAATACAACTTCAACATTGGGATCATCTTCGAGGGATTTTAAAAGTTGGATTGCGGCTACTCTGTACCTTTGTTTAGAAAGTGCATTACCAATTTCTAGTAATATTGCCTGAGTTGTTACTAAACGAATTTTATTAGCTTCAAGCTGATGAGCAAGTTCAACAGCCCGCAGATGATTTTGATCTGTAATGGAAGATAGGGCGATGGCAAAAGACGTATCTAAAAAGACTTCAATCATTTAAAGAAATGCTTTCCCCATATAAATACTGGTCAATTTGCTCTGACCAATCTGGCTCACCCTGTAATTGTAAGGATTGAGCAGTTTGAAGAAACGTTTTAGGTGGTTTTTGTTCGTTGGGTAACACACTGTCAATTATAATTCTTACTCTCGTACCTGCGGCAAGGTTTAAGGGTGCTTCTAGTTGAAGGGCTGTACCGTCAAATATAGCTTCGAGTTCTTGCATAGTTGTTAAAAGCTATGGACTGTCTCCAGTATAGTTTGTCCGTCATTCTAGAGTTATCCTCAGCAAATATTAACGTCCTAGCATTTTATCTCGCAGATGCTTGATGCGATCGCTAACGACAAGCCACTTCACGTCTACACATCTTCATCGGTGGTTTCGGGTTCAAACTGCACTTGTCGGTACAAATCAGCGATCGCTATTTCTACATCTACTGATTCTAGTCGCAATCTATCACCCAAATTATACTCTGATAGTACCCATTGCCCCTGTTGGTTGCGCCGAAATACTTCTACTAATGGTTGCGCTACTTGGACTAAGACATATTCTTGTAAGGTGGGTGATTGGCGATATTTGGCAAACTTTTTGCCCCTATCGGCTGCTTCTGTGGAAGGTGATAGCACTTCGATGATTAAGCAGGGAAATTGTATCAATTGTGGATCGCGATCGCGCTGATCGCAAGTCACTACCACATCGGGATAAAAATACTTCTGCCCTGGTTCTACCTGGACTTTCACATCTACAATGTATACTTCACAGGAGCGGTCTGCTAGGGCATCATCTAAAAGCTTTGAGAAATTAAGAGAAACCCGATTATGATTGCGTGTACCACCGCTCATTGCCACAACTTCGCCATCCCAATATTCGTAGCGTTGCTCTTGGGTGGGTTCCCAAAGCAGATATTCTGCTGCACTCATTAAAAAATTATCGGGTAAAGCAACCATCGGCGTGATTGGGGAATGATTTACTTTTCTAGGATAGCGACAATAGGACGTGTAGCTGCTTAAGGAATAAAAATTGCTAGACTTTTGGTTTAGAACTCATCCCTATTTCTCACCCCACGGAATGTGTGTCTTGAAAGTATACTTTTATTTATTTAACAGTTTGTGCAGTTGGGAATGAACTATCAATCTGAGGACGAGTATTTACACGACATACCCCTAATTATAGCAGGGCCAGTGTTAAAACATACAGAACCTGAATCAGTTACGGTCTGGATTGCGCTCAAACAGGCTTATCAGGTAGAACTCAAGGTTTACGAGACGACAAATAACGGTACAGTGTTAGGAAATGCTATATTCCAGGGAAGACGTTCTACCATTGCCCTTGGCAAATCGCTGCATATTGTTGCTGTAACAGCTCGTTCTTTAAATATGTCCCGCCTCAGAAGCGATCGCATCTACGCTTACGATCTCCAATTCATTGACCAGACTGACCAAACTCAGCAAACTTTGCAGCAAGTCTTATGTTCAAAGCGCTTTCCTACGGTCAACATCAGCTATTTTGACCACCAAAAACCAACGTTTGTCCTACCACCCAGTAATCTGCAAGATTTGCGAATTGTACATGGTTCCTGTCGCAAACCCCACGGGCATGGGTTTGATACACTACCCATTCTAGATTGCCTCATTGAGGAAACTGCCAGCCAGCCTCGAAAACGCCCCCATCAACTGTTTTTGACTGGCGACCAAATTTATGGAGATGATGTATCTGAGCCACTATTGTGGGTTTCCAGTATGCTTGGTGATGCGTTATTGGGTTGGGAAGAACGGCTACCAGCCACTCAAAAAAAGCCTGGGGATGCTGCTCATTACACACCAAAGCAACTACCTCCTGGACATCGGGCTGATGTGGTAACTCACCAAGCTGGCTTCACCGCAGGATTAGACAATAAACGCGCTAAGGTCGTTAATCATCTTCTGAGCTTGGGTGAATATTATGCATCTTATTTATTGATTTGGTCTCCAGTGTGTTGGCCAGATACTTTTTCTCAGGGACGGAAAATGATGAAAACTCGCAAAGCCACTCGCCAGTGGGATCAGCAAGTTCAAAATCTGCGGCAATTTATCCACACTCTTGGGAAAGTCCGCCGCGCCCTGGCCAATATTCCCATGTACAGTATCTTTGATGACCATGATGTCAGTGATGACTGGAACCTCAACCAAAGTTGGTGTTTGCGGGTACTGGGACAACCCTTGGGGCAACGAGTGGTGCAAAACGCGCTGTTAGCTTATACAGTTTCTCAAGCATGGGGCAATACACCCTGGCAATTTGAAGCCAATCAATCTGGTGAAAAACTATTAATGGCAGCCCATGACTGGTCTGCTTCCCAAGGAACAGATACTGCGGCCTATGAGGCGATCGCTCGTTATGTGGGAATGCCCGCCAATAACCCCCACACTGGCTTAACTGAGTTTACTTTGGACGGTTCAGTCTTAGTCCTAGATCGACATCCAGAAGCACTTACTTGGCACTATACAGTACGTAGCAATTGCCATGAAGTAATAGTTTTAGATACACGTACATGGCGGGGCTACCCTGCTGATCAAAAACCGACAGCACCACCAATGCTGTTATCTCCACACACCTTTGAGCGTCAACTCTCCTTACCTCTACAACAAGCTTCTGGGATTCAAGCCACGATGGTGATTGCACCGACAAATGTGTTTAGTTTGAAAATAATTGATCGGATTCACCATTGGCAATTGCAACGTGACAAAGTGTTTGCCACAGATGTTGGAGATGCGTGGAATGTTAACTCCCAAGCATTGGCGAAATTGCTCACAACTTTATTTGCACAACGCCAAAAAATCGTGATCTTATCTGGAGATATTCACTACAGTTCAGTTATTCGTTTATCTTTTGTAAGTACTTCTCCAGATTTTGCCAACCCATCAGTTTTAGTGCAGTTAACTTCTAGTGCAATGAAAAACGAAGAGCCTATTACTCGTATACTGCATACACGACTGAAACACTGGCTCTTGCCCGAAAAGGTACGACATTGGATAGGATGGCTCAATCCACCGGATATGGTAGAACAAAGAGCTAGACAATCCCACCATCCGCAAATGAACCCAGATTGGAATTGTCAGCTGGAATGGATTCCTCGACAAAACTTTCAGACTCCTAACTTTGGCACTAATGTGTCATGGCTCAGGACTCCTCGACAAACAGCCAAAAACGATAGATGGCTATGGTTACAGCAGCTAATGTTCTGGAAATCTCCTTGGTTTCAAGATGGACGAGAAGTGGTGGGAGTCAATAATTTGGCCTTAGTTCAGTTTGAATTGACAGACACCAGTAATTCTTACAAAGTTATTCAAGATTCATACTGGTTTTCTTCCTGGTATCCTACCCGAATTGTTTATAGCCGCTTTGAGAGCCAACTATAGCGGTTCCCGCTTGAGTGCAAGACAGTATGAGTATGGGATGATGGAGTATATTAACGTCTAACCTGGATCTCTCACGAAAATTCTCAAAGCCTGATAAAGTCTACGAGATTTCAGTTTTTCGCACTGCATTGATGCTGTTGGCGAAGTCAAAAAACCCTCGTGTTTGTATAAGTCAATTCAGCGATGAAACGATTGAGAGCTTTTTGAACAGCTTTGTATCCAGGGGCTTGCTTACCTAATTTCAAGTCAAGTAGAATGCGATCGCGTAAAATCGTCAATCTCATTCCTGGAGAAAGTGCCACAGCTTTACTAGATTTTATGCAACTGTATATCAAAAGTGCTAAAGGAAATGTAGTGTGGAAACAGCTTCCCGAAATCTTACAATCTGCTATTTTCGCGCAAATACCCCCACAAAATAATTCGTAATTACAAAAGTCTTATACATTCTAGCTTTAGAGGATTTGAATCTCTTGCCAAAATTTAGAGAATTGGTATTACCAGACTGTGCAATCAATTATCGATTCGTGCTTCTAGCCAAGCCTGTAAATCAGCCACACTGGTAAAATCAAGCAAAGCTTCACCCAAATCTTCCAACATCGACAAAGGCAAACCCGAAACCAAAGAACGCACCTCCTGGGGAAGTTCTCCAAACCGCTTAGTCAACTGTCGGGAAACAAAGTTAACAGCTTCTTCTTGCCGTCCTTCCTCTCGTCCTTCTTCTCGTCCTTCCTGCTTAATTTCCCGATAAACTCTCGTTTCCTTTAGTGTAATATCTAACATTGCTTCTACCTCAACTCTACTCAGTTCATCAAACCGATAAGTCATGATTGTTGTAATTATCTCAATTATCGCACGACTATCTAATGGCGATAACTCAGCGCGAGTTCGACTTAACAAATACCGCGCTTGTTCTGGGGCTTCTTCCTCCTTGACAGTAGTTAACACCATTGCCGCCACCCACAACGGCAAAGAGCGAATGTCTCCCAATTCATCCAAATACACCCGATGTACTTGCTCTCCATTCAAAAAACCTCGATGCGGATGAATATCACTTTGTTCAGTACTACGTGACGGATAAATAATTACCGCTTGCCAATCACTAAATCTGTCACGATTGCGGTAAAAATATAATGATGATTCTGCAAATACCCGTTCATACAGTTTTTCGTCCTTTTGAAACTGTACCTCACAGAAATATACAATTCCCGGACTTGCATTTTCAGGTGGTAGAAACACCCCATCAATTTCAAACTTAGGTTCTTTGACAGCCACCGAGTCAAACCGATATACATCAGCATTCTCTGGCGGATTTGTCAATAATTCAAACAGTAAACTAGGAGATTGTTGAAATAGTTTATAAAAAATTGAATCACGCCGCATGAAGCATTCCAGTAGATAGTTAACCCTATCAAATATCTAAGCATATTTTTCTTAGGGGTAAAGCCGGATTTATTAATAGTCGTTTAGCTAATAATATCTCTGGGATGGCTACCATTAAAAGCTTTACTGCGGAAACTTATGAACGAGGTCGCGTCCTTGACGAAAGTCAAGCCTATCGCCGGAGTAACCGGAATGCGATCGCACTTCGGCTGCTTTTTATCCAGCGATTCGATTAGTGACTGTCTCCAGTATAGTTTGTCCGTCATTCTAGAGCTACCCTAACCAAGCATTAACGTCCTAGCATTTTATCTCGCAGATGCTTGATGCGATCGCGCAATTTTGCCGCCTCTTCAAATTCTAAGTTTTTCGCAGCATCTTTCATCTGTGCTTCTAACTTCGCAATCAACCCTGGAATTTCCTCTAAAGGCAGTTCATCTATATGTTCATCGACCACTTTTAAATCAGTCGCATTTAATCGCCGGGAAACATCTAAAAAAGATAAAATTGCATTACTCGATTTCTTAATAATCGGTTGCGGTGTAATTCCATGCGTCCGGTTATAAGCCATCTGAATCCCCCGCCTTCGATCTGTTTCATCAATGGCTTTAATCATGCTGCCTGTCATATTATCAGCATACATAATTGCTTGTCCCCGAATGTGCCGTGCGGCTCTCCCAATAGTTTGAATTAAGGAACGTTCGGCGCGTAAAAAGCCTTCTTTATCTGCATCCATAATTGCCACTAAGGAAACTTCTGGTAAGTCTAAGCCTTCCCGTAGCAAGTTCACACCTACCAAAACATCAAATTTCCCCGCACGTAAATCTTGTAAAATTTCGATGCGCTCAATGGAATTAATCTCTGAATGCAAATAGCGCACCTTTATACTGTGGTCTTGCAGATACTCAGTCAAATCTTCCGCCATGCGCTTCGTTAATGTGGTAATTAACACTCGTTCTTGACGGTCAACTCTGTCTTTAATTTCCCCTAATAAATCATCAATTTGTCCTTCTGTGGGACGCACGGAAATTTCCGGATCAATTACCCCAGTCGGTCGAATTACTTGATCAGCAATATGACCTTCAGATATTTCTAATTCCCAATTTCCTGGTGTGGCGGAAACAAAAATACACTGATTCACCTTTTGCCAAAATTCTTCTGCTTTTAACGGACGGTTATCAGCAGCACTGGGAAGACGAAACCCATGCTCAATTAAAACTTTTTTTCTAGCTTGGTCACCGTTATACATACCACGAATTTGTGGCACTGATACGTGCGATTCGTCTATGACTAACAGCCAATCTTTGGGAAAATAATCAATTAAACACTCTGGGGGTGCGCCAGCTTGTTTTCCGGCTAAGTGGCGAGAATAGTTCTCTACGCCGTTACAGTAGCCAACTTCACGCAACATTTCTAAGTCATAGCGTGTCCGTTGGTCTATGCGTTGTGCTTCTAATAATTTTCCCGCTTGTTCTAGTTCTGCTTTTTGTTGCTTTAATTCGGCTGCAATGTCATGACAAGCCACCTCTAAGCGTTCCTCTGGGGTGACAAAGTGACGCGCTGGGTAAACATTTACAGATTCCAGACTGCGGATAATTTCACCTGTCACTGGGTCAATGTAGCGAATCGCGTCGATTTCATCGCCAAAGAATTCTACACGGATGATCCGGTCTTCGTAGGCGGGACCAATTTCTAAGACATCACCCCGGACGCGAAAACGTCCCCGACCCATTTCTATGTCGTTGCGGCTATACTGCACTGATGCCAAATCACGTAAAATTTGACGCTGATTCACTTCCATCCCGATTTGGAAAGGAATGGCGGCTTTAAGATATTCGGCGGGAATCCCCAAACCGTAGATGCAGCTAATGGAAGCCACAACAATCACATCACGGCGTTCAAAGAGCGATCGCGTCGCGGAATGCCGCAACATATCTATTTCATCATTAATCGAAGCTGTTTTTTCAATATAAGTGTCGCTAACCGGAATATACGCCTCTGGCTGATAGTAATCGTAGTAGCTGACAAAGTACTCCACTGCGTTGTGAGGAAAAAATTCCCGCAATTCATTACACAGTTGTGCCGCCAAAGTTTTATTATGGGCTAATACCAAGGTAGGTCTACCCACTTTTTCAATGACTGCGGCTATGGAAAATGTCTTACCTGTTCCCGTAGCACCTAGTAAAGTTTGGTAACGGTTGCCAGTTTGGATACTGCTAGTTAGTTGTGCGATCGCCTGTGGTTGGTCGCCTGTGGGAATAAAGGGAGCTTGAAGACAAAATCCTGTCATACGGTTCTGTTGAAAATACCCTATCTCATGGTAACTATACAGTTCCGCCTCTGCCGAACTTAGGTAATCAAACTAATAAACAGCAAGATTATTTTACAAAATTTTACAATTTAAATTTTCTTATGTATCTCTTTTAAAGATACTTATATATTTACCAGGTTTTTTCAGGTTACACTCTTTATGCGTGGAAAAAAATTAATTTTTCCTTCATTATTGTAAAATTCAGTTAATAAACCAGAGGGATCGGTTTATGAATATTAGCAGCACTGGCGAAGAAATCGATCCTCAACAACAGGATACCAAGCTAAAGGGAGAAAATACAGTGGCAGTTGAAAATAAGCAGGATAATACTTTGAATACAGATAACATCGAAAAAGGCTCGGATCTGCCAGTGCCGAAAGAGGAAGGGAAACTAGCCGTTGCTGGAGTTCGTCCCATTGGTAGCAGTGATCTACAAATTGCTGGGACAGTCCAAATTTCTGGAATCCGTCCTATTGGAGTCAGCACTTTGACAGTAGCTGATACAGTAAATATTATGGGAATTCGCCCCATCGGCGCTCATACATTTGAAATTGTTGACACGATGAACTTATCCGGTATTCGTCCAATTGGTTCAAGTATACTAGCAATTTCTGATAGTTATTCGTCCTTCGGTAACCGTCCCACAGCCCCAAATGAGACTGATGAATCGGAAATTTTGATGGGTTTTCTCGATTAGTCCTCAAAATACTATAATTGCCATCACCCGGTTCCATAACACAACCGGGTTTTTTAATCAAATAAAATATTCAAGTTGCTTTTATAATCACTCTTTTTATATAGATAACTAATATACCTTATGGCGGAAGATGGCAATGCAAAAGTTTACTACAGTAGAAGGGTAGTGAAAAAGAGTTTTTAAAGTTAAATCATCACTTTAAAGACATTTTTTTATCCCATTAAGGAGTGCAAAATGAGCATAGAAGATCGCGCCAAAGCTACTGCTAAAAATATTGAAGGCAAAGCTCAAGAAGCACTTGGTAATGTTACTGGAGATCCAGAAGATAAGGCTAAAGGCAAAGCAAAACAAGCTGAAAGCCAAGTGCGTCACGGAGTAGAAAACGTGAAAGATAATGTCAAAGAAAAGCTAGATTAGAAATTCTTTTCTGTGGTAAATATCTAGCCACATAACCCGGGTTAATCTGATTATGCCAAGATAAACACTGTTTAAAATCTTGGCTAAATCCTTTTTGTGTGTGGGTACAAAAAATCTCGAAGTTATGAATACTTAACTTTGGTTTCTGACTGGCGAGGAGAATATAGGAGTAATGCGTGATTTATAAGTCAGCTAAAAAAAGATTTTTCTTATATTTACATCTACAGCAAACCCTGTGAATAAATTAAGTTTTCCTTTGATTCATGGGAATCAAATTACATAGTTGCTAACTATTTTACTATGAGAGGTAAAAAATGAATCTGCTTGAGCAGGGTCGCAAGATGGCGATGGCTTTCATCTTAGTTTTAGTGTTAACAATAACTACCGCTTGTGGCGGTGGTACTGTCACAGAAGTTGACCGCACTGCTACCCCACCAATTGGCCGTGATGTAACTTATGCACAGTTAGAGCGAGGTAACACTCCATCTGGACAAAATTTTGGTGACTGGGTTGTCAAAACATCGAGCGGTTTAATTAACGATGCTTATGTCCGCGATAACAATAAGTTAGGTGTGGTAATTTCTCCTCAAGTTAGACCTAACGAAGTGCGACCTCTAGCAAAATCCTTAGTGGAAGGTTTTCAGAAAAACTTTCCAGAGCAAAACTTAACTGTTTTAGTATATAGCCCTGACAAAAAGTTAATTTTGACTACTGAGTATGACAGGGCGACTAATCAAATTCAGTATAGCTAATTTGATTCAGACTCAATCATTCAGGTGATCAAAAAAAGGAGTAAGTAACGTGACAAGTAGCGAAGAGTACAGAAAACAAATCATGAAAGATTTGTCTAGTGGCAATGTAGAATCTCTTGATGATGCTTCCTATGACAACTTCGATGATTTTGCCCAACGGACAACACCTGATCAACGTCGTCAGTTATTTGGCAAATCTGCAAGTCCTGAACGGATACCTTCTAGCCAAATGGAGCCAGAATTACAAAAAGCGATCGCACAAATCAAACCCAATGAGCGGGATGATGTCGCTAAGGGCTTTTTCAAAGAATTGAAATCTAGAGGTTTAGACGAAAAACACTTAGAAAAACAATTAGGTCTTTCTACTCACAACCCTAACCGCATGAGCGCTGATGATGTGAGCAAACTTGCATCTTTCGCTTATCACAACCACCCGGATATTTTCCGTGACGTGTTAGCTGAACAACCGGCAATTATGAAGTTTCTCAGCAATCCCATTGTCGCCGGGCTGATTGGAGTTGCAGCAGCGAAGTGGTTCGGTAGTCGCAAGTAAAGATCCTGAGAAACTAGAAAAATATCTTCCACAAGTCTCTAAAAAAAGTAGGGTTGGTAATACCAATCCTACTTGACTTGTTTTGACCATGAAACCAAGCTCAAAAATAAGAATTTCCCTAGTTGTCTAGTATTTAAATAGTTTGAATAAAGTAATTTTTAACAATAAAATTCGCCAAATTGATTAGTTTTTAGCAACCTTATTCAGTTATTATACTAAATATGATTGCGTATAAGTAGATATAAGGAGATATTTTCAAAGTCGCAATTAGTCAAAAATCATGTAAATCATCGTAATTTAGATACCCCTGGCGAAAGCTCTTTGCCTATTGAGGGGAAATCTTCACTTTAATTGTGCCTACCTACTTAATAAAACTTTACTCGATATCAGAGGTGACAATGACTCAACTTTGTATTAAAAACAGCTTGTTCAAATTGGTATCAGCAACCGTCCTCGGTTTTGCTACTATTCAAGCTGCAACCCCAGTCCAAGCAACCACACTATCAGGTTTAATAACCTCTGGTGCTGACATAACTGGTATGGAAGTGACAGTCAACTTTTTCGATGGAGGCTCAGAGACACAAATCTGGTCAGCTATAGATAAAGAATCAGGTGGAGTTACTGGTAGTGACTGGACTCTGTTTCAATCAGGTGATAGCTTTGATCAACCTTGGACTTTCAACGCCGCCCAGTCCATTAGTTCCTTGATTATTAATGCTATTCCTGGTAATGCCGCTTTTGATACGAGTAATAGTCCTAGTAAATCAGGTTCAGAAGCAGGTCAATCTTTCTTCGTCCAATCAGGAACAGCCCCCACTTCATTCGACTACTTGGTTCCCATTGACATTTCCACAGGAGACCTATTTGGGACATTAATATTAGACTGGTCTGAAGGGTTTGTAGGTGAACTATCATACTTAGCTGATCTTGATAGCGGCACTACTGACGACCCAGTTCAACCTCTAGAGCAAATTCAAACTCTAAACCCAGGTCAAACTATATCTGTTCCTGAAGCAAATTCCATCTTCGGTCTGTTAGCGGTTGGTGCTTTCGGTGCTGGTTCATTGCTCAAACGTAAAGATGCACAAAAAACTCAGTTTTAATCGCAAGTAAATAATTCTTCAAAAAGTAGGCTAGCCAATGTCCAGCCTACCTTTTTACTGAGCCAAAACAGATTAAATTTTAGCCAATTCTGGTGCAGGACGCTTACTGTTACGAATATATGACACAGCTTCAGCGTAATCTGGAGCGTTAAATACAACCGAACTAGCAACAATCGCATGACTTTTGACTTTTGCTATATATATGGCTCCTAAAGCCTAATTTATTCTATTTTTAAGTAAAAACTTTAATTTTGCTTGCTTAATTCATCTGAAGATTCGCCAAGCTGATTGCTTTTTAGCACATCTGTACAGTAAATTGACTGTAAGTAGGATGCAGATAAGTGGATAGAGTGAATCAAGTAATTTAAGATTCTATATACTCACTAGATAGTTATTAAATCTGAGATACCCCTGCTGGAAACTCTTTGTCTATTCAGGGGTATCTTTCGTTTAATTGCGCCTACCCAATGATCAAATTTTACTAGATATCAGAGGTGACAATGACTCAACTTTGTATTAAAAACAGCTTGTTCAAATTGGCATCAGCAACCGTCCTCGGTGTTGCTACCATTCAAGCTGCAACCCCAGTCCAAGCACAAACAGTCATATCAGGTTTCCAAACCTTTGGTTCTCAGATGGCTGGTATGGAAGTGAAAGTCGACTTTTTTGGTGGAGGCTCCGAGACACAAATCTGGTCAGCTATAGATGCTAATTCAGGTGGAGTTACTGGTGGTGGCTGGAGTCTGTTTCAATCAGGTGATAGCTTTGGTCAACCCTGGACTTTAAACGCCACCCAGTCCATTGCTTCCTTGATGATTAATGCTATTCCTGGTAATGCCGTTTTTGATATTGGTACTTCTCCGAGTACACCAGGTTCAGCTGGAGGTCGATCTTTTAGTGTCCAATCGGGAACAGCCCCCACTTCATTCAACTACTCTCTTCCCATTGACATTTCCACAGGAGACTTATTTGGCGCTTTAAAATTAGATTGGTCTACAGGGTTTTTAGGTGAATTAAGATACCTAGCTGATACTGATAGCGGCACTGCTGACAACCCAGTTCAACTTCCAGAGCCAGTTCCACCTGTAGACCCAGTTCCACCTGTAGACCCAGTTCCACCTGTAGACCCAGTTCCACCTACATCTATTCCTGAAGGAAATTCCATCTTCGGTCTGTTAGCGGTTGGTGCTTTCGGTGCTGGTTCATTGCTGAAGCGTAAACAGGCACAACAGACTCAGTTTTAATCGCAAGTAAATAATTCTTAAAAAAAGTAGGCTAGCCAATGTCCAGCCTACCTTTTTGTTTATCCAAAACCGATTTAAACCTTGGCAAATTCTTGTGCAGGACGCTTACTGTTACGAATAGATGACACAGCTTCAGCGTAATCAGGAGCCTTAAATACAGCCGAACCAGCAACAATGGCATTAGCGCCAGCTTCCAAAACCTGCCAAGTATTATTAGCCTTGAGTCCCCCATCCACTTCAATCCAGGGGTCTAAACCACGCTCATCACACATTTGGCGCAATTGACGGATTTTGGGCAATACACCGGGGATAAAGCTTTGACCGCCAAAACCGGGGTTAACGCTCATAATTAGGATTAAATCGCACAATTCTAAAACGTGTTCAATTAGGACTAAAGGCGTACCAGGGTTAAGGACAACGCCAGCCTGCTTGCCTAATTCTTTGATTTGTCCCAATGTCCGGTGCAGGTGCGGCGAAGCATTATGCTCGCAATGTACAGAGATAATATCCGCACCCGCCTTGGCAAAATCTTCTACATACTTCTCTGGTTCCACAATCATCAAGTGGACATCCAGTGGCTTGGTTGTCACTGGGCGAATCGCCTCCACAACCAGAGGACCTATTGTAATGTTAGGTACGAAACGACCGTCCATGACATCAACATGAATCCAATCAGCTCCGGCGGCATCTACAGCCCGAATTTCGTCGCCCAGACGACTAAAATCCGCTGATAAGATAGATGGAGAGATCACAATGGGCTTTTGAGATGGTTTTTGGGTCATGGTTAGTGGGTTTTAAAGCGTTCTCGTCTGTAGGCATTGTAACAAAATATTGAGCCAATTCTAATAATTTTGATCCCACCCTGTTCCGACTGCCAAATAATTAATCCTCAACAGGGAAGCAAAAAAAATTATCTTGATAAACAATAATTAATAACAACTAATAACTAATTACTAAACAATGGGCAAAAAACTCAGCTGGATAGTTTGGGGATTGAGTGCTTCTTGTTTAACTGCGCCTGTACTTGCTTCAGCGCTGCAAACTTTTCTAGGCACTAATGGCATTGACGCTCTCAGATTACACCAACCTCCTTATAATTTACTTGGTCGCAAGATTGCCATTGGTCAGGTGGAAATTGGTCGTCCGGGAATGTTTGGCTGGGATAAGGCTGTATCTCAAAATCCGGCTATATCATTAGCAGCAGTGTTTTTACGCGATGGACCAGCTAAATCCAATACTGGTGTTGACTCCCACGCCTACAATGTTGCTGGTGTGATGGTTAGTCAAGATAAAGCTCTCCCAGGAGTAGCCCCAAAGGCGCGATTGTATTCGTCTGCGGTGGGTTCTACCAGAAACATGGGTCAGCCAGAAGAGTGCTTAACGGCACAACACATAGCCTTACAAAATGGTCGTGATGTCCGCGCGATTAACTTTAGCTTTGGTGAGCCGCTAAGTCGTGATCCGCGTCCGAATCCAGTTTTAGATGGTAATGCTTTACTAACTTTATGTCTGGACTGGTCTAGTCGCGTTCATGATGTTTTGTATGCGATCGCGGGTAACCAAGGCAAAGGAGGGATTCCCATTCCTACAGATAATTTTAACGGACTCAACGTTGCTTTTTCATCCCGCCGAGGAGATATTTTTAATAAAGTTGACGTTTCTAATCTAGCGGCTACGAAGAAAGGAGCTACGGCTCGGTTAGCTGGTAAGGAGTTTAATATTGATGGTCGTCCTTCTATCGCTTTGGTAGCACCAGGAAGTAATATTCCCATGCTGAATCCAGATGGTAAGTTGAATAAGGTCACAGGTACAAGTTTTGCGGCTCCTCAAGTTACCGCCACTGTGGCTTTGTTACAAGAATTTGGTGACCGACAGCTACAGGAACGACAACGCAATTGGAGTATTGATGCTCGCCGTCATCAAGTGATGAAGGCTGTATTGTTGAATTCAGCAGAGAAGCTGAAAGATAGTGGTGATGGCTTGCGCCTGGGTATGTCTCGGACGCTCATTGATAAACAAAATCAAGATTGGCTGGAATCGGATGCTTATCAAAATCCCCAAATTCCCTTGGATGCTCAAATGGGAACAGGTCATTTAAATAGTTTTCGGGCTTATCAGCAATTTAGCGCTGGTCAATGGCCAGCATCAAGCACAGTTCCGGCTGTTGGTTGGGATTATAGCCAGGTGGATGTGGGATCTACTGTAGATTATGCCTTAGCCAAACCTTTAAAAAAAGACAGTTTTGTGAGTATTACTCTGAGTTGGAATCGGTTGGTAGAGCTAAATGATACCAATAAAAACGAGCAATATGACTTGGGTGAAACTTTTAGCGATCGCGGATTGAATAACCTTGACCTATACTTAGTCAAAGCAGATGCTCAAGATGCCGATGCTGGTGTTGTTTGCTCCTCAGTCAGTGGAATTGATAGTGTAGAACATATATTCTGCCCCGTTTCTGCTGATGGCAATTATAAAATCCGTGTCCAGTTTCGCCAACAGGTCAACGAAGCCACTCAACCCTATGGTTTAGCTTGGTGGAGTGTTGCCAAATCTGCCTCCAATTAAAAGGGGCGCAATTTCAGTTTTCTCAGGTGCGTTATGGAGATCAGTTCTAACGCACCCAAAATCAAGAATGCTGGGTTGTGCGTGACAACACACGCTACTGGCTACTGGGTAAGATTTGGAGTGATGACTAGAGGGTAGCTCTGACACCAGGAGAGTGCAGTTTTAATGGCTACTAAGCACAGTGCATTATTTATAACTCAGCTTGGTTAATAAACTGTCACGAAGAAAATGTTCGATTTTATTCTAGAAGAGCTACTATTGATATAGTGCAAGGAGTGCTACCACTTCACACAATGTTTGTTACAAGTAATTCTGGCAATGCTTCTCTTAAAGTGGTATTACAGTTTTCAAATGTGGCATCAAACAAGTGAAATGGTATATACTTTTACAAAAAAGTACTTGAGTAAGCAAAATTCTCAAGTGCTTTTTTGTGTATAAAAAAATAAATACAAATATTAGTTGTTGTTTGCAGTTTAGCTTTGGTATCCAGTGTTTCAACGCAAACCAAGGATTGCGAAAAACTAACTGATTTGAGGTAAAGTTGAGCCGATAGGTCAAATATCATGCAAACTTCAGCGAACTAGTATATTTAAACCAATTTAAAAAGCATGGGTGGCAAATTAATTGTATTTGAAGGGGTGGAAGGCTGCGGCAAAACTAGCCAAATGCAGCTGTGTTGTCAATGGCTGCAAAATTTAGGGATCTCCGTGGTTGTGACTCGTGAACCAGGGGGAACAGAGTTAGGCTTACATCTGCGCCGCCTTTTACTGGAGAAGGTGGAAAATAAACCAATTGCTGAGGTGACAGAATTATTATTGTATGCGGCTGACCGATCGCAACACGTAGAACAAGAACTCAAACCGAATTTAGCAGAAGGAAAATATATATTGTGCGATCGCTATACTGATTCTACCACTGCCTACCAAGGTTATGGTCGGGGTTTGAACATGACCTTAATCGAACAACTCAATTATATGGCCACGGGTGGGTTAGAAAGCGACTTGACTATTTGGCTAGATGTCGATGTGGAAGTGGGACTAGCCAGAAAACAAGGTGATAAGTTTGACCGTATTGAACAAGAAACAATGGAATTTCATCGGCGTGTTCAGCAAGGTTACGCAGAGTTAGCCGCATCTTATCCATCTCGGATTGTCCGAGTAGATGGTAATTTAACTCAAGAAGCAGTGCAACAAGTGATTCAGGAAATTTTGCGCCAAAGGTTGCAATTTTGAAATTTACAGCAGTTTACCAATGAGTAAGACAAATTCGGATAAAATTCTCCAGGAAGACAAGTAAAAACAAATAAACTGTAGGGTGTGTTGTCGCGCAGCTCAACGCACCGTCAACAATTCAAGGTAAGCGGTAGTCCTACGGCATAACACACACTACGAATAATTTACATTCCTTCAGATACATTGAATTTTTCTCCCCGACTTACTTGCACAAAACAAGCATATGATCAATACAAAATTTTGTTGGATAATTCTGCGTGATCTGCCAAAAAAAAAGGCACAGATAGATACAGATGTTTATGAAATTGAAGGTAGTTTTCGAGGTTTTAAACAAGTTATATCTGGGCTTCATTATGTGGGCGTGAAAGTTGATCAAATCTATCAAGGCTTTTGGTCTTATCTAGAACCAAACGAGGTTTTAGTGAAAGTCTTTAACCACACTTCCCAGCAATTTGAAGACGATGAACCAGAAACCACAGCACACTACCAAAAATTAGCATTAGGAGGGGCGATGGATCACGTTCTCATCCCTTATGAGCATGATTCTGGAGAAATCTGGGAGAAATTAACTAACCATATTCATCCTCCTGTTTTTTCTCCAATTCTTAGAAATGCTGCGGTCAATATACCTGTTGACAATCCTAGTGATTTGCTCATGGAACAACGAAAATCCAGGTTTGAACAAACCTTATTTAACCAGCATGGTGGTGATATAGAGGCTTTTCTGAGTGAGCTTCAATTTGCCTTTGTGAGATGGTATGCACATGAAGATATAGAAGCCTTAAATCGTTGGAATTATCTCCTACAAGCTGTTTACAATGCTAGCGAGTTTGGTATTGCCAAAGCACCTAAACTCTTCTCTAGCTTGATTGACATTTTGTTAGCGCAGTTCGACTGTTTCCCACAGGATATGTTTACACCAAACAGCTTTGTCACCGCTCAAGCTAATTACTTGGCTGAAGACATGATTGACTCAGATATTGATGGTATTGTCGAGAAAGGGCAGGATTTTGAGGCTTATTTACAGAAAAGAGGAGTTTTGTCTGACTGAGGAATCTGAAAGTTCCTTACTTAAACGATCAATTTCGGAAGATGTTTTTATATTCCTCTGCAACTCCCTAACTGTGTTAACAAAACGACAATTTCATCCATTGATTGGCGGACAACTCTAGCAGGTTGTTCAGAATGATTCACAATTATACTAAATGCTAAAGGCTGATAATTAGGCGAATTTACATATCCTGAGAGGGAAACGACACCTGTCATCGTGCCTGTTTTTGCTTGGACAATTCCCACAGCCGGAGTGTCACGCAAGCGATTTGTTAAAGTTCCGCTCACACCAGCAACAGGTAGAGAAGCCCGAAAAAGTTCTGCTTGTGGTGATTTTGCCATTGCTTCTAAAGTTTGCACCAAAGCTTGGGGACTAATTAAGTTTTTGCGAGATAATCCAGAACCATCTACTAATATATAACTTGTGGGATCTACTCCTAATTTAGTTAAAGTAGTTTTGACAACTTCTAAACCTGCATCAGCTGTAGTTTGATTATTTTCTAATGGTTGTTTAGCTAACGCCCTCAGTAAAGCTTCCGCATATAAATTATTACTATTAATATTAGTCTCTTTTAACAACTCAGATAAAGGTGGTGATTCCACTGCTGCTAGTTCTCGTTCGTTTTTTCCACTCGTACCGTTAGACATCTGACTCACAGAAATTCCTTCCTTCACCAACGTCTGGCGGAAGTGACGCAAGAAATTTTGCACGGGGTCAAAAACAGCTATAGCCGTGATATTAGGGGTGGAATTTACAGCCATCTGTCCCTGAATTCGCAACACAGGCCCTTTTAAACCCCGGCTAACTGCAACAAATCCCGATTCATCTTTTGGAGTAGTTACAGAATTATTTTCCACTAGCCACTGATATGCTTCAAGCGGTTCATTCCATTTGAGTTGTAATGGTTTCCCTATAGTTTGGGGCGAAACTGTCAATAGAGAAGCATTTTCATTGACAATTAAACTGTTGACTGGTGCGCCATAATAAGCTCCTAAGTCTTCCCATTCCCAACTAGGATGAACAGTTTCTCCTTGAAGATAACTATCATCAGCAATCAACTGGTTAACTTGAGTAATACCCTGCTGGCGTAACTGTTGGGCTAGTTCTTGCAGTTGTGGTACTTTTAAACTGGGGTCGCCTCTACCGACTACACGCAAAATGCGATCGCCATCTTGATAAACAGAAGTGCGAATGCGAAAATCTGCACCCAGTTGTTGTAAAGCTGCGGCTGTGGTTAGTAATTTGGTATTAGAAGCTGGATTAAAATATTTTTCAGCATCTCGATGATAAAGAGTTTGTTCATCAGCCAGATTTTTGACTAAAATCCCCCAACGGACTCGACTAAATTCCGGGCTATTTGTGATGCTGTCCACTGCTGACTTTAATTGGGCGGGACAAATTGTTTTTGTGGTGGTTGTGGGTGTGACTGGTATTTGTGCTTTAGCTGTTTGTTGGCTGACAGCGATTTGGGTACTCAGAAACAGCGACAATAAGCCAATTGTAATTTTTTTAGACATCAATATAATGCGTAATTCGTAATTCGTAATTCGTAGTTTTTATCCTATGATAAAAAAGGTGTTCCCTAACCTCAGAGGCGCAGAGTACACAGAGAGAGAAGGAAAAGTTGGAAAAGTTGGAAAAAATTGCTTAACTGAACTAGACATCGACCAAATTTAAATATGCTTCACCTGAAACCTATGTAGAGACTATGTAGAGACGTTCCATGGAACGTCTCTACTTTTTAACCAGATGTCTACTCTATGCCTTATAACTTAGTTCCACACTCCGAACAAAAGTTATGGATAGGAGGATTTGTTGTCCCACAATTGCTACAAGAAACAGGTTCTACTACGGCTTTTGGCGGCTGTATGGGCAAACCGATCATTTGAGCATTGTTTTTGCCTGGGGCTACCATTGGGTAACAGTTTTCGTCTCTGGTGACTCGGACATCAACCACAACTGGGCCATCATGTGCTAGCATTTCGGCGATCGCACCTTGTAATTCCTCACGAGTCCGAACTACCATACCCTTAATGCCATAAGCTTTAGTCAAATGCTCAATGTCTGGCATCCCTACTTCCATATTGGAGGATGAATAACGCTCACCATAAAAGGCTTGTTGCCATTGGCGCACCATTCCTTGCCAGCCGTTATTCATAATTACAGTCTTGACATTAATGCCATACTGTGCTAATGTTCCCAATTCTTGCAAACACATCTGGAAACTAGCATCACCACTGATACAGATAACTTCTTCATCAGGGAAGGCGACTTTTGCACCCATGGCCGCTGGGACACCAAAACCCATCGTTCCCAAACCAGCACTAGAAATCCAGCGTCTGGGGCCGTTCTTCAGGAATTGTGCCGCCCACATTTGATGTTGACCCACGTCTGTGGTGTAAAACGCGTGGGGTGCTTGGCGACCAACTTCCACAATTACCTCTTGGGGTGAAATACTGTCAGCATAGTGAGGCACTTCTAGGGGGTAGTCTTGTCGCCAACGGTTAATTAAATTTAACCACTCTTGATTTTTGTGTGGGATGTTCTTGATGCCTGTTTCTTGACAGCGACGCAATAAGTCAATTAAAACATGGCGGACATCGCCGACGATGGGGACTTCAGGAACTCGGTTTTTACCGACCTCTGCGGGGTCAATATCGATATGAATTACTTTGGCATGGGAAGCGAATTCATCTAATTTACCAGTAACGCGATCGTCAAATCTCGCCCCAACGCAGATTAATAAATCGCAATCTGTCACTGCAAAGTTAGCGTAAGCTGTACCGTGCATCCCCAGCATTCCCACAGACAAGGGATGATGTTCATCGAATGCACCGATACCCATCAAGGTTGTGGTGACGGGGATATTAAATAACTCCGCCAGTTCTTTTATTTCTGCGTGGGCGTTAGATGCGATCGCGCCACCACCGACATACAATAAAGGACGGCTACTGTTCCGAATTAACTTCATTGCCGCATTGATTTGCCGAGGATTTCCCTTCACAGTGGGACGATAACCCCTTAATTTCACAGTTCCCGGTTCCACGGGTACATAGTCACATTCTTCTAAAGCCACATCTTTAGGCACATCAATTAAAACTGGCCCTGGTCTTCCAGTGCTAGCGATGTGGAAAGCTTCAGCCACAATGCGCGCCATGTCTTTGGGGTCGCGCACTACATAGGAGTGTTTGACTATTGGTAGGGTAATTCCGTAAATATCGGTTTCTTGAAACGCATCAGTACCAATTGATGCCCGTGGCACTTGTCCTGTCACCACAATCATGGGAATTGAGTCCATGTAGGCTGTAGCGATGCCTGTGACTAAATTCGTTGCCCCAGGGCCGGAAGTGCCAAAGCACACTCCTACCTTGCCAGTAGCACGAGCATAGCCATCGGCGGCGTGAGCTGCACCTTGTTCATGCCGGACTAAAATGTGTTTAATGGCACCAGTTGCTTCTACTTTGTATAGGTCATCGTAAATTGGCAGGATTGCCCCACCAGGATAACCAAAAATGTATTCCACTTCATGGCGGACAAGGCTGTCAAGTAGAGCAAAACCACCAGTTTCACGCTTGGGCGCGACGACTGGCGATTGAGTGACACCAGACTGATTGTGATTTTCGGTATGTGGGGGACTAGTTATGGATGGCAAGCGCACGGTCACGGTCAAACCTCAGACGATAGCTAAGTTAACGCGTCAATTCTGTATTTAGTATTCCATTTTAATGGAAAAATTGAATTTAATTCCGCTATTAAAATATAAAGTTTGACATAAACAAAGAATTGCTGTGATTTCGCAATGCAATTGCCTAGAAAAACCAAGTTCATCACAATAATAGCTAATTATCATCCATGTCTTTCGACAATCTCTGCAAACTGCTATCAGAAAAACACCCAGAAAAATTCGCCAGTTGGGTATTAGGCACACCGCAAACAGGTGCTACAGTCATGAAAACCGAATTGAGTATTGAACCCATCCGCGCCGATTATGTCACATTTTTACAACTAGAAGGCAGGATTTTACACTTAGAATTTCAAACAAAATTGGAGTCCACACCACCCCTACCTCTGCGAATGCTGGATTATTGGGTGCGGTTGTATCGGTTATATCGTTTACCAATCACACAAGTGGTAGTATTATTGCTTCCTCCCAAAGATGATAGTGAAATTGCTACAGCCTTTACAGTGGAAAACACTAGACACGAATATCGGGTAATTAAGATGTGGGAGGAAAACCCCGAACCATTTCTTCAAGACTCGGCATTATTACCATTAGCATCGTTAACAGCCACAAATCAACCCCAAACCTTGCTAGAACAAATTGTACAGCGAGTCAACCAAGTGGAAACAACACAACGACCGGAAATTTCCGCCTACACCCAAATCTTAGCGGGGTTAAAATTTAAGAAGGATTTGATTAGAAGATTATTTCGGGAGGGTATGATGCGCGAGTCAGTAATTTACCAAGAAATTCTCGAAGAAGGCGAACAGCGAGGGGAACAGCGAGAACGAAATCTGGTTTTGCGTCAACTCAATCGCAAAGTGGGAGAATTACCCCCAGGGATGCGTAAACAATTTGAAACTCTGACTTTGGAACAATTGGAAAATCTGGGTGAGGCTTTATTGGACTTTAACACTTTGTTGGATTTGGAGGCATGGTTAGCCAATAAGTAGAAACCCAACCCCAAGAAAACTAGGGATTCTTGGGGTTTGATCGGTTATTTGTGCGTATAAAAGACGACAAGAATGGTGCAAAGCCAGAGCGCTGCTTCCTTGCCCATATATTATTCAAAATGTACCCAAAAAAGATAAGATAAAGTAACTAAAATGCACCTACTATGCCAAAACGTCTTTTAGTAGTTGAATCTCCCGGTAAAGTTAAAAAACTCAGTCAAATTTTGGGTGCGGATTGGATTGTTCGCGCTAGTTGCGGTCACATCCGAGAACTGAGTAATGAGGGTGATGATTCTCTGGGATTCAATATGGATGGCGGCGTGGTAAAGTGTCATTATGTGCCTCGTGATCAACGGGCAAAAGAAACTATCCAGAAACTTAAGTCTGCGGTCAAACAGGTTGATGAGGTGATTCTAGCAACTGACCCAGACCGGGAGGGAGAAACCATTGCTTGGCATCTCAAAGAAGTGTTGGGATTGAAAGAACCCAAACGAGTGGTTTATACAGAGATTACGGCATCGGCGGTCAGGAATGCGATCGCTCATTCTAGAAAACTTGATTTAAACTTGATAGGTGCGGGATTATGCAGAGATTGCCTAGATAAGTTAGTCGGTTACAAAGGGAGTCCCCTAGTTTGGGCATTAAATAACGGTGCGAAAAGTGTTGGTAGAGTCCAAAGCGCTACATTACATCTGATTTGTCAGCGAGAAAGGGAAATTCAAGCTTTTGTCCCCCAAGACTACTGGAATGTTTGGGTAGATTACGCAGAAGGATTTCGGGCTTTTTACAAGGGTACAGCTAATTCTCCCTCAGATATTCCACAGCCAGAAACTGAAACTAATGATGATACAGCTACGACTAATAGCAAAGAAAAACCAGAATCTAAACGTGTTTTATCGGAAGCTGAAGCGACACGATTAGTTGCAGAAGCCCGGCTTTATCCTCATAAAATTATCCAGGTGGAAGGGAAAACCGTAAATCGTCAACCACCTCCGCCTTTTATTACTTCCACACTCCAACAAGCCGCCGGTTCCAAGCTGCGGCTTTCTCCAGATAGAACGATGCAGGTTGCCCAAAAGCTCTATGAAGCTGGGTTAATTACATATATGCGAACAGATTCGGTGATGCTAAGTCCGGAATTTTGCGCTAGTGCGCGTCAATGGTTAGAGCAAAATGACCCTCAAAATGTCCCGCAGCAACTAGCCAAACATCGGAGTAGTAAATCGGCTCAAGAAGCCCATGAAGCTATCCGTCCTACAGATGTTTTTCGTCCTTCAGTGGAATTGCGTGCAGAATTGCCATCTGATGAGTTTAACTTGTATGTGATGATTTGGAAACGCGCGATCGCATCTCAATGTAAAGCCGCCCAACTCCGCAAAACTCAAATCATCACCCAGTCAGGAAACCTGTTATGGCAAGCTAGAGGACAGGTAATTGAGTTCTACGGTTATGCTCGTTACTGGAATAATCTCAGTAAAGATTCAGATTTACCTGCGGTAAAACAGGGACAGGTGCTGACTCTAGAAAATGCCGGACATGAGCAAAAGCAAACCCAGCCACCACCACGCTACAGCGAACCCAAGCTAGTACAGGTAATGGAACGCAAAGGTATTGGTCGCCCCAGTACCTACGCCCCCACTGTCGCCACGCTCAAAAAACGGGATTATGTGCAGTTAATTAAAGACAACCTACAGCCTACAGCTTTGGGGTTAGAGGTTGATGATTTTTTACAGAAAGCTTTACCCGATTTACTGGAGGCCGAATTTACAGCTAAGATGGAAGATGCTTTAGATGCGATCGCTGATGGCAAACAAAATTGGCAGCAATATCTCAGTTGTTGGAATCAGGATTATTTTATACCCGCATTATCCAAAGCCAAGACCCTCGTTACAGGTGCATCAAATAGTAAAACTTTTCCCCAGCGTCAGTTTGAAGTTTCTAGAACTCGTTGCCCTGAGTGTAACAATTGTATGTCTAAGGTTCCCAGCACTAAGGTGAAGAAGAAATATTTTCTTAAGTGTACCAGTGGCTGTGAGAATGTCGTGCTGTTTTGGAGCGATCGCTCTAAATCTTGGTCAGCACCCCGCAATCAAGACAGTGAGCCAAAGTCTCCAGCCCAGATAACTTCACATCCCTGCCCTGTGTGTAAAAAGCCTTTAGAAGAGTACAGTTATACCAAGGATGGACAACAAAAAACCATGTTGCGATGTTCAAATCCTCAATCTCGCCAGGATAAAAAACATCAAGATGTCGCTTACTTTAACACAGCCAAAGGGTGGTGGAGTCCTAAATTTGGCGACTTAAAAAGCTAGTACCGCAAGGCGGAAGTCAAAAGTCAAAAGTCAAAAGTCAAAAAGCTTATAAAATGGGCTTTTCATGGATTTTGAATGGTCTGTTTATTTACGCAAACTTGTACTAGATAATGGTAGATAGTTGCTTAAAGTAATTAGATTGATGACTACCTACGAGATAATAAAAATGCTTAGTGAAATAGCCATGTATCATCAATGTCTTTCGACAATCTCTGCAAACTGCTATCAGAAAAACATCCAGAAACATTCGCCAGTTGGGTATTAGGGACACCTCAAACAGGTGCGACAGTCCTGAAAACCGAATTGAGCATTGAACCCATTCGCGCCGATTACGTCACCTTTTTACAACTAGAAGGCAGGATTTTACACTTAGAATTTCAAACTAAATTAGAATCCACTCCACCCCTACCTCTGCGAATGCTGGATTATTGGGTGCGACTGTATCGGTTGTATCGCTTACCAATCACACAAGTGGTAGTCTTATTACTTCCTCCCAAAGATGACATTGAAATTGCTACAGCCTTTACAGTGGAAAACACTAGACACGAATATCGGGTAATTAAGATGTGGGAAGAAAACCCCGAACCGTTTCTTCAGGATTCGGCATTATTACCCCTAGCACCATTAACAGCCACAAATCAACCCCCAATCTTGCTAGAACAAATTGTGCAGCGAGTCAATCAAGTGGAGACAAGCCAACGACCGGAAATTTCCGCCTACACCCAAATCTTAGCGGGGTTAAAATTTAAGAAGGATTTGATTAAAAGATTATTTCGGGAGGGTATGATGCGCGAGTCAGTAATTTACCAAGAAATTCTCGAAGAAGGCGAACAGCGAGGCGAAAAGCGAGGGCGACAAGAAGGAGAACAGAGGGGGCGAGAAAAAGGGGAAAGAAGTCTGGTTTTGCGTCTACTCACTCGCAAAGTGGGAGAATTACCCCCAGGGATGCGTGAACAATTGGAAAATCTATCGTTGGAACAATTGGAAAATCTGGGTGAGGCTTTATTGGACTTTACCAATTTGTTGGATTTGGAGGCATGGTTAGCCAATAAATAATTTGGTGTTGCTGAATCAAGTCATGAACTTACCTATTCAAGAGAATTCAGCAACGCTGATAATTTGGACTAAATTACGTCCTGTAGAACTCCACGGGTGTTTTTCCAAGCCCAAATACCAACAGTTGCTACTACTATACTCATTCCTACCAAAACAGTTCGTAAGCCGAGAACATCAGTTAAAGGGCCAGTAATTGCTAAGGGTGCAGATAAGGCAATATTGACGATATGATTTTGAAAACCAAATACTTTCCCGTGCATGGCGGGTGGTGTGCGCTGTTGAATTAAAGTTTGCATCGGTACGCCAATTAAAGCCGCACCTATACCCAAAAAGGCACTTAGTCCTAAAGCTAAAATTAGATTATGGGTGAAAGTGAACACCCCTAAAACCAAGGACATAATCAAAAATCCTATGAGGGGTAAAGGTTTGTGATGCAATTTATCTCCCCAGTGTCCCAAAATTGCAGCCCCAAATACCATACCCACACCGGCGGCGGCTAGGAAAAAGCCAAATTGTTTTTCTTTCAAACCAAAGTCGGCGGCTAATCTAATCGTCAACACCATTAAGGCGGCAAACACACAATATAAAGTGGTGAGTTGCAGCATAGCGTTTAATATCAAACGATTTTTAGTGAGATAGCGCAAGCCTGCTTTAAAATCAGCCCAAGGATGAATTCCAGGACAGCAATCATCGCCACCTAATTTGTTTTCACATTTGAAGTTAATCGGCTGTACGGCTAATGCCGATAATAAGTATAGTCCACCAACCACAACTTCTTGACCATAGCCGGCTCCTAACCAAGTTTTTGCCAAACTTAATATTGGCTCTCCAATGGCAAAACCGATAATTAAAGCTCCCATCATGGTGCTACTATACAGTGCATTGGCTGCCATGAAATTCTCTTTTCGTACCAAAACAGGGATAGCAGCTTGCTCTGCTGGAGCAAAAAACTGTGCCAAGGTGGAAATTGCAAAGGTCAATATCAAGAGAATAAAAAACTCCCGTGGTAAAAAGGCTATGAGCAGCATTAATAATGTCTGCAATACATTAGCGCCTACTAAAATGAACTTTTTAGAAAAGCGGTCTACAAAGATACCACCCGCAGAACCGAACAAAATCGCCGGTAATGTAAAGGCTAGCATCAAAGTTGAGTACATGGAGTTTTGGGCTAACCCAGCAGGCGGTTGATAATTTTCTAGCAGGGCTACCATTAAAACGAAGAAAACTTTATCTCCCAACTGGGACAACAGCTGCCCAATCCACAGGAGCATAAAAGCACGATTTTTTAGCAGGGCGCTAAATCCGTTATTGACAGCAGCAGGTTCAGTGGGAAACATTTATTCTGGGGATGGGGAATAGGGAGTAGGGAGTATGAAGTAGGGAGTAGGGGGAATAAGCAAATTAATATTTTCTCTGATCCTCCTTATCTGGTGATGTTCATAATTTTGAAGAAAGGAAATTTGAATTGTTTAATCTTCACTCCTGCTGAATCATTCTGTTTTCCGGATTAATTTGCTTCATAGCGTTTTATGAGCATCTGCAAGAATTCGGTTGCACTCAGGTGAACTGGAGGGGGAGAAATTTCCACAGATGGATCTACCCACCAACCTTTTACGGTTTGGGGCGATCGCCACATGGATAAATGCTCAACAGGTGGTTCTGCATAAAAATTATTATGTCCACCACCCAAGAACGAAGAACTCCAATGGGTGAAATAATCATGACTCATTCGATGAATAGGAAAGTTTCCCGCCAGTGGTACTCCCCAGCCATCGATCGCAATAAAGGCTTTGACATTACCCCCTAAGAGTTGCCAGGAGGACGCTGCGCCTATTGCGCCGACGACACCCGCACTAAAGCTAATGAAGATTACTGGTGATTTTAGATCATCTTGCAAGCGATCGCTTAAAAACTGCACAATGTGAAGTGATGACAAAGCTAATATACTGTCAGCCGGAAAAATCAGGATTTTGCCCCAGTTTTGTGCGCTTAAGCTATCATCAGCTGAAGATAAGCATTCTGATATAAAGTTCTCAGTTAACGCTGGCTCATGAATTCCAGGGCAAATGATTATACTCATTCGTCTTAATTAATCACAGTTTTTCAGTTATTTCTCACAAGTTTTGTATTCAATCAGACATGGTGAACAGTAATTCAGAGTAAACAGAGTGCCAACATAAATTTACTCAATTAATCAACCTTGCCTTTAGGATATATGAAAATTTCCCTCTCACACAAATCAAATGTGAACTCCAGAGTGCTAGAAAACTTATTTTTCAATACTCAGTAGCTAGTAATAACCCTAGTATGCCTTTTGATATATTCTTGTTAATTTTTTAGCTACCCTATCCCCCTGGATGGGATAATAAACTACGAGTTAGTAGTCCAATGGAGTTATTCCCTAGCTTTATTGATTCTCAACTCTGGTTTATATAGATTTATATTGAGGAAATCATTGTGGTTGCCACCCCAGAAAAACAGCAACACATCCACGAGCAATTATCAGGTAAAGACAGAGTTGCCGTCTTACTTATGGGCTACGGTGAAGTCGAAAGCTATGAAGATTTTGCTAACTATAACGAACAGGCTTTAAATCTACTGACTGCAAAATTCGCACCAGTACCAACCTGGATTTATCCCCCTTTAGCAAAGTTATTGGCGTTATTTGACCGCCATGAATGGGGACACACACACCATGATTTTATTTCCCCACACAATGCCATTTTTGAACAGCAACGTGCTGGTATAGAAAAGAACTTGCAAGCCAAATGGGGCGATCGCATCCAAGTTTTCAAAGCCTTTAACTTCTGTGCGCCTCACTTACCGGATCAGGTTCTCGCAGAAATTAAAAACCAAGGCTTCGAGAAAATACTGATTTACCCCTTATTGGTGGTTGATTCCATCTTTACCAGTGGAATTGCCGTTGAGCAAGTTAACAACGCTTTAGCTGACATTCCTGATGGCGAAGAACATTGGGTCAAAGCACAGCGTTACATCCCCTCCTTCTATAACGAACCAGCCTACATTGATTTGATGGCTAATCTAGTTGAGGAGAAGGTTAGCGCCGAAATAGGTGCAGCATACCTACCTTCTCAAATTGGTATTGTCTTAATGAATCATGGCTGTCCCCACAAAGCCAAAGGATTTACCTCTGGAATTACCGAAAGTCAGGCACTATATGATTTAGTCCGGGATAAGTTAATTAACCGCTATCCTTTAATTTCGGTGGGTTGGCTGAACCACGACACACCTTTAATTGAATGGACATTACCAAATGCCGAACAAGCTGCTAGTAACTTGATTCAATTGGGTGCAAAAGCCATCATCTTTATGCCCATTGGCTTTGCGACAGAAAACCACGAAACTCTATTAGATGTACACCACATCATTCATGCTTTGGCGAAAAAGCATCCCGATGTGAATTATGTCCAAATGGCTTGTGTCAACGACAATCCAGAATTTTTGGAAATGGCGGCTGAATGGGCAAATGCTCATATTGCTGAGTTAATGAATCAGGAAGCTATGGCGGTTAATCCCCAGTTGGCGGGAGGTCACCATCACCATCACCATCATTAGGTTTGGAACCTAACCCCCCAACCCCATTCCCTTGTAGGGAATGGGGAGAATTTAAAGCCTTTCTCCTTGCAGGAGAGAGGTTTTTCTGATACCACAGATCAAGTTTCGTTGTTAATCTAAAAGTAGCTAGAAGATTTGGTACAACAGTCTTCATAAGTAACAGTTTCAGGATGGAATGATGACACAACCTAACTTAACCCCGGCTATTGCTGTCAATATCCCAAATACGCTCACACTTCAAGTTTCCCATGAGCAATTCGTTGATTTGGCACTCGCTAACCGAGATTTACAATTAGAACGAGATGCTACGGGGGAGTTAATTATTATGCCACCCACGGGCAGTGATACCGGAAAAAGAAACTTGGATATAGCGGGACAACTGTGGTTGTGGAACCGTCAAACTAAATTAGGGGAAGCCTTTGATTCTTCAACAGGTTTTCGCCTTCCGAATGGTGCTAATCGCTCTCCTGATGCAGCTTGGGTAAGTAAACAAAGATGGAATGCTCTAACTTCAGAACAGCAAGAAACCTTTGCGCCAATTTGTCCGGATTTTGTGCTGGAATTACGTTCTAAAACGGACTCTCTAGAAAAGTTGCAAGCAAAGATGAGGGAATATATAGAAAATGGTGCTGGTTTGGGTTGGTTGATTGACCGCAAAAATCAACGAGTAGAAATTTATCGTCCTGGTAGAAATGTGGAAGTTTTAGATCATCCTGTTAGTTTATCAGGGGAAGATATTTTACCTGGGTTTGTGTTGGATTTAACTGAGGTTTGGAGTTGACTGGAATTTAAAGAAGTTGCTGAATTTTATTGACTGCATTGATTATCAGAGAGGATGTTTTTTCTATTTCTGCTTTGGTTGTAAATTTACCAATACCGATTATTAACGCTCCTTCAATCAGATTTTCTGCAAGATTCATCGCTTGTAAAACGTGAGATGATGCAACAACACCGGAAGAACAAGCCGCACCTGTGGAAATGGCTAATTGATGGCGAACTCTAGCAATAATCGCACTATTAGGAATATTCGGGATAGAAATATGTAAGTTACCTGATAAACGGTTGTTTAAGTCTCCGTTAATCACTAAATCAGGTATTTGTGATTGTAGCAAGTTTTGGAGTTGGTTTCGCAAAAGTGCGATCGCCTGTTCATCTTCCGATTCCTACAGGTTTAAAAATTCAAAAAAGACCGGTTACGACAGAAGTGTTGAATGTTAAGAAAAAGGCGATAAAAGTAGCCCAAAATTTAACATATTTTGGGCGAAGGATTAAACTAGTTTAGTTTGAGGGAGAATCCATGCACGGAAATGTCCTCCCCTGATATCTATCTTGTTTCTAATCAACTCCTCGCAACTTACGAGTATTTTCTACTAAACTCTGAGCAAATTTATCAAACCGTTCCGACAGCTTTTCATCCAACAGCTTTCCTTCCGGACTAAAAGCGCCCCAGGCTTGTCCAATGGCAATTTGCTCTGGTATAACCCAGCCATGTACCCATCTGACAATCAGCCGTAGCTCATTAAGTGCATTGCTATTAACTTGACCTCCTAATACACTCAGCACTCCCGTGACTTTATCAGAGAGTTCCTCAAAACTCATCAAATCTAAAGTATTTTTCAAAACACCACTCACACCGCCATGATATTCTGGTGTCGCTAAAATTAATCCATCAGCAGCACTGACGGTATCACGTAGCCGTTGAACGTCTGGGTATTCTGGATACTCTTTTCCACCATGACAAAATGGTAAGTTCAACTGCCGCAAATCCAAAATTTCTACCTCTGCACCGAGGGCTTCTACTCGTTGTGCTGCTACTTGTAAAGCGATTTGGGTGTAGGAATCAGGTCTTAAACTACCACCAAGTCCAACAATTTTTACCATAATTCACCCATCAACTAAATATTTTTCTACACCACCAGGATATATAAAAGGCGGAGTCATTACGATTTTATATTAGCGATTTATATTTTTATCGTCAATCAACATGATCCGAATGGGTGGCGATTCGCAGTCAAATATCTATAATTGTATATTATATAACTCTATTGACGATGATCTAATTTTTTGTCATTTCTCCCTGGCTGATAGCGTCATAATTGGAGAACTATTGAATAGTCAGGGGTGGAAACTGGGGAATAGCTTTGTCTAGAAGTTAGACTAGATGAGAAAATAGTGATTTCCAGTTATGGCAATTTTTGCTAGAAGAATAGGCATAAAACCAGCGCTCAGCTGATGCCAATAGACAAAGGGTAATTATTATGCAAAATTTCGGGAAAAAGGCATTGATAAAACAGCGTACAGCCGCCTTAGCAGCCAGTTTAATGATGTTGCCGGGTATTTTCATGGGTACTCCCGCCCTGGCGCAAAAAGTAGAGCGCGAATCTCTAACTTATGGTCAGTTACTCAATAAATCTAAGGCAGGGCAAGTCACAAAAGTAGAGCTTGACGAAACTCAACAAATAGCCAGGGTTTATCTCAAGGGACAAGAGCCGGATACACCACCAATAGAAGTTAGGCTTTTACAACAAAACACTGAGTTAATTAACACACTCAAAGAGCAAAACGTTGATTTTGGTCAGGTTTCCTCTGCTAACAGCACAGTGGCTGTGGGGCTGTTGATTAACCTGATGTGGATTTTACCACTGGTAGTGTTAATGTTATTGTTCCTGAAACGCTCTACCAATGCTTCTAATCAAGCGATGAACTTTGGCAAATCTCGAGCTCGTTTCCAAATGGAGGCCAAAACTGGTGTGAAGTTTGACGATGTAGCTGGGGTAGAAGAAGCTAAAGAGGAACTAGGAGAAGTGGTTACCTTCCTGAAGCAGCCCGAAAGATTCACGGCTGTAGGCGCACGCATTCCCAAGGGAGTTTTATTAATTGGACCTCCTGGTACTGGTAAGACTTTACTCGCAAAAGCGATCGCCGGAGAAGCTGGTGTCCCTTTCTTTAGCATTTCCGGTTCGGAATTTGTGGAGATGTTTGTGGGTGTGGGTGCATCCCGTGTGCGCGATTTGTTTAAGAAAGCCAAAGACAGTGCGCCATGTTTAATATTTATCGATGAAATCGATGCCGTGGGACGACAACGTGGAACCGGTATCGGTGGTGGTAATGACGAGAGAGAACAAACTCTCAACCAATTGCTCACCGAAATGGATGGTTTTGAAGGTAATACAGGCATTATTATTATTGCTGCCACTAACCGCCCAGATGTCTTAGATTCGGCATTGCTCAGACCAGGACGCTTTGACAGACAAGTGATGGTCGATGCACCAGACCTCAAAGGACGAGCCGAAATATTATCAGTCCACGCACGCAATAAGAAAATTGACTCCAGTATATCTTTAGATGCGATCGCCCGCCGCACTCCTGGTTTTACTGGTGCTGATTTAGCCAACTTACTCAACGAAGCCGCAATTCTTACTGCCAGAAGACGCAAAGAAGCGATCACCATCCTGGAAATTGATCATGCCATAGATCGAGTCGTAGCAGGGATGGAAGGCACAGCCTTAGTAGATAGCAAGAACAAGCGCTTGATTGCCTACCATGAAGTCGGACACGCCTTAATCGGCACATTACTCAAAGACCATGACCCAGTGCAGAAAGTGACACTCATTCCACGGGGTCAAGCACTAGGATTAACTTGGTTTACTCCCAACGAAGAACAGGGGTTAGTTTCTCGTTCTCAAATCAAAGCCAAAATTACCTCTACTTTGGGTGGTCGCGCCGCCGAAGAAATTGTTTTCGGTAAGCCAGAAGTCACCACAGGTGCTAGTAATGATTTGCAACATCTTACCGGAATGGCACGGCAAATGGTGACCAGATTCGGGATGTCTGATTTAGGACTATTGTCCTTAGAAAGTCAGAATAGCGAAGTATTTTTGGGACGGGACTGGATGAATAAACCAGACTTTTCGGAAAAAATTGCCGCCAAAATTGATTCCCAAGTCCGCGAAATTATCAACAATTGCTACCTGGAAGCAAAACAACTGTTGCAAGACAACCGCGCCGCCTTGGAATATTTAGTCGATTTGTTGGCAGACGAAGAAACCATTGAAGGTGAACGATTCCGCGAAATCGTGATGCAATATACCCAAGTTACTGATAAAACATTAGCTGCATCTCATTAGCAATACAAACTCAGCTCGCCCACGCGGGCTGAAGATTCTTCGGATTTGGGGTTTTTGAATGCTGATTAGAGGCATAGCGATGATCTCCTCTGATCAAAAAAATCCCCTCCCATATTAGCTAGGCAGATAAAAACAGCATCCTTCTGGGGTATATGAATCAAAGTTTCATACTCATCTCCGAAGAAAGAGGAAAGGGAAATAGGATTAATAGCAAAATAAATATGGTTGCTGCACAGATGAGAAAACAACAACCAAACAGGTGTAATTATGACTGTAGCGACAGACGAAGAACTCCAAGCTAAAGTTGTAGATAAACTTCACTGGGATGACCGTGTGAATGCAGCGAATGTTGGTGTAACTGTTGATCATGCCAAAGTCACCTTGCGGGGAACAGTACCTAGCTATCGAGCCAAAACCATAGCAGAAGAAGATACTAAAGAACTAGAGGGAATCATTGAGGTAGTTAATCATTTACAGGTGGAGTATCCTGCCTCAATTCCTATTCCCATAGATGACGAAATCGCCTCAAATGTGGCAAATGCCCTGACTTGGGACCCCGATATTGATGCCAACAAAATTGATGTTAGCGTCATTGGTGGATTGCTGACTATGCGAGGTACAGTAGACGCTTATTGGAAGAAATTTCAGGTAGAAGATATAGGTTACGGCATTACCGGGGTAATTGATATTATCAATGAACTAGCAGTTGTGCCTACTAAAAGACCTGAAGATGAGGAAATTGCCAGAAGCATTGAAAACGCTTTGGAGCGCAATAGCTTTGTAGAAGCTGAAGATGTCAACGTCGTAGTGGAAAATGCCAGAGTCACCCTCACAGGCTTTGTTCCGAATTGGGCAGCCTGGAGAGCCGCACATAACGCCGCTACCTATACCAAAGGAGTGATTAAGGTAGTGGATGGATTAGCTATTCGTTACCTAGAGGAACAAGAATTTTTAACTGAAGATTAAATTTATCAGACATTTGCTGACAAAGAATGTAGAGATATTCCATGGAACATCCCTACAGGCGTTTGAGAAAAAGCATATTGAATTTATGTCCATGTTTATTGGATAATTGGACAGATTCTATCTTCTTGCTTACCTGGTTTATTGTGCCATCCAGCAAGTAATTCGCCAATTTCCGAACGTAAAGTCAGCAACTGAGTAATTTGGCTATCAATCTGTGAAAGTTTGTCTTCTAACTTTTCTTTAATTTCGCCACAGGGGGGTTGTCCTTGGTCATAGACTTGAAGAATATCTCGAATCTCTTCCAGACTCAGACCTAAACTTTGCGCCCTTTTAATGAAAGCTAAACGAGTCAGCACATCCGTAGAGAATTGACGAAAACCTCCCTCTGTGCGTCCTGATGATTCTACTAAACCTAAACTTTCGTAATAGCGAATTGTCCTGATCGAAATTCCGCTTAAATTCGTGACTTGACCAATTAAAAACAGTTTTTTATCCTGAGTTAACACGGCAGACTTCCCTAACTCTTGTGTTTATTATGACATATTTCATCAATAGCTAACAGAGCTTAAGTAGGTAGGGGAACACCAACAAATAAATTACCCAAAAATTGTAGGGTGGGTATAGCCCAAGGGGCATGGCTTCGCTAAAGCGCAGCGTAACCCACCATAAACTTCAGGATAATAGTGGGTTACTTAGAGATGAGCAAAATATTAGGGTCAGTAGCTGAAATTTTTAATTAATTAGAGATTATACTCAGTTTTCATTGTTCAAATATATATACTGAGTCAAGAACAGCCTATCTTAAAAGTTTTTTAATTGACAAAAAAAGACATTTTTAGAATATTTATTTCAGAGTTCATCTGGGGAATTTGATCAATTAGTTGTGAAACTATATTTCCCAGTAATAAAAGTAACTGTTTTTTTATGATTATCATGTTACTTCTAGATTAACCGCTTCACTTCAAGTGAAACTCTGAAAATGAATGTTAATTTGCAGAACCTTAGCTCAACCCACAAACCGAGAATCTTTAATAATCCTGAACGTTTTATTGAGGGATGGTACTGGGTGATCCCATCAAAAAATCTGCGGGTCGGAGAGGTAAAGCCTGTCACAGTTTTGGGGAGAGAATTAGCGATTTACCGTGGTAAAGATCAAAGAGTCGTGATCGTTGATGCTTACTGTCCGCACATGGGCGCTCACCTAGCTGAAGGAAAAGTTGAGGGTAACGAACTGCGTTGTTTTTTCCATCATTGGAAGTTTGATGCTCAAGGATTTTGTGTTGATATTCCATGTTTAAATGAGCCTATTTCCGTCAAATTAAAAACTTGGCCTAGTGATGAAAAATATGGGCTGATTTGGGTTTGGACTGGAGCAATACCCAAACAACCCTTACCCTTTGTTTTGGAGTTAGAAAACAAGGAATGTGATGTGGTCTTTGGTGATTATTTATTGGTGAACTGTCACCCGAATACGGTGATGATTAATCCGATTGATGCTCAACACATGAATACAGTTCACAAATTAACATCAGAAATTTATTTGGAAAAACAGGAAATCAATCAGAATGCTATTATTTTCACGAATACTAAACCTAACACTGGAAAGTCATTTTTAGAGAAGCTGCTCCGTCCCTTCTGTAAAAATAATGTTTACAATATTTGCTATTGGTACGGTAGCACTAACATAGCAACATTTGGGACTGATGGCTTCCATGTTCACGTTATTTCTGCCGTGCGCCTGCTGGAAGGGGGAAAATCGGAAGTTCAGGTGATGCTGATTAGTCAGAAACGTCAGGGAATTTTAGGTTGGTTATATAATCGAGTTGTGCTGTGGCTGATGAAAATTGTGGGGATAAATTTTGTTCAGGATGATCTGAAGATTTTTCAGACAATTAAATTTGATTTGAAAAACCCCATCAAGTCAGACCAGTCAATTATGCAGTTTGTCAACCATCTGGAAAGACAAAAACCTCTAATGTTGAAAACTTGGCAGTTAGCGCGATCAAAAAATGTCGAAGTGAAAGAAACCCGTGAAAAATGGCAGGATACAAAGTCTAATGATTGATAGCTATCTGGTGAACAAAAATGTAGAGGTTTTTTATGCTGAGTCTCTACAAGGGTGATGGATAATGCATATTTGATTTTCGCAGATGTCTAATAAAAATGAAGTGGCAAAGCCACTTCATAATTCCCAGGTAGAACCTAAAAATGAGTATAACGACTATCCAAATTATAAATAGTATAAATTAACACTGATTTATTTAATTTTTCTATTCACTGTGCTGTCTGGGTGAGAAAAACGGAATTTATATCAGGCAAATAACTATATATGTAGCAACTTTTTCCATCGGTTTCATCGCCCAAAAACACCACATAAGCTTTAAAATCGCCGTTGAAACTCGACTACAGCCCGACTATCATCGTCTAAATTTGTGGAAGCACGCAAACGAATTTCATCATTGATGCGGTAATTTACACCCCACTGAAATGGGTCATTTGCTGTCAAAATTTTGATACTGGAAAGAGAAACTTTGGGAGAAACGTCAATCCCCGCCTCCGCAGCCAATTCCAAGCTGGAGGAACTGCTTCTTCCCGCTTCGGGATTATTAGAAACAATTGTGGGAAATATCCGCAGTTCACTTAAACCGACAGCACTACCAATCTGGCTAAAGGCTGACTGAAAGTTGCTGAATACAGCTGAACCGGCAATGTTAATCAGACCCAAGGTGCTATCTCCACCGCCTTGTCCATCTGCAAACCCACCTCCTAACAAAGCGACAATTTCAGTTTCTGAACGGCTGGGACTGCTTGTGAGTTCCAGTGTTTCATTGATTTGACTGGCAAAACCTTGGACATTTGCTTCTACTTGTACACTTTCTAAGGCTGCTAACCCGGCAGTATTGGCCCTGGTAAAATCACTACTCTGAACGACATCTAGTACTTTGGCGATTAACCGCACATCTAATTCGGGGTCACGGGGTTGGTTGGCTCTAAAGGTGGCTGTATGTTTGTAACCACGAGCGAGGTTAAACTGTGTAGTAAATAAATTTACTCCGCCTGCCTCTAGGTTGATGGTACCATCGGGTATTGGTTCGGCAAAGGAGCCGTTAACGGTGAGGTTACCTGTGGCTCGAAAGCTGAGAATAGGTGGATTATTGACTTCTACGTTTTTACCAAGTTCTATATCTAAATTATTAAACATCACATTTGCATCCCCGCCATCAGGTTGAATCTGCTTGTTGGCTGTTGTTCGCGTAGCGTCTCGGACAGAGGATGACAAGCCATTACTATTTACAGGTTGCTCTGGGTTGGCAGTATTTGCAAGTAAAACCTGACCATCGAATAAATTCACTTGACCGCCAATTTCTGGATTTAGGGCAGAACCTGTAATCTGTAAATTGCCACTAGCACCTCCTTGGTACAAGCCTTTAAGATTCAAAGCTAGCTCATCGACGTTAACAGTCAGGGGATTTTCCTGATTTGCTGGTCCGTTATTAAAGATGGGAATTTCTCCCGATGCTACGACATTACCTCGGCTAAACCGACCCTCCAGGTTTTCTACTAAAATACGGTCAAAATCAAACAGCACTTTTCCTGTAACACGTCTGATTTTTTCTGGTAAAGCCTGGGCGGTAAAGGTAGCATTATTCAGGGTGGCAATTCCATTGACTATCGGCTTTTCGCTGGTTCCGCGCACTTGAATGTCTACGTCTCCTTCACCCTTCTCAAAGGTTACCTGATTAGTCAAGAGATTTAATATTGCTAATCCCTCATTTTGTACCTTGATATCCAAAGTAATTTCATTGTTTTCTGGTGCTACAGAAGCAAAAGGTAACTGATAGGGAATATTACCAGTAATATTCACGGGTTCTGTTTCCACAACCGAGACAATGCTGCCAAAGTTGAAGCGCCCATTAGCATAACTGAAACTGGCTTTGGCTAACTCAACTGGCTGCTGATTCAATGTTCCTTCTGTAATTTCCAACTGCCCTTTGCTTTGGGGATTGGCAATGCTACCTGCGATTGCGGCTGTACCATTGAGATTACCTGAAATTCCCACTGGGAGATTAACAAAATTACTCAGTAATTCTATGGGAAAATTGCTCACCCGCAACTGACCAGATTGATCATCACCGCCAATATTACCAGCGAAGGTGAGACGGCTATTTTCTAACTCTATTCGTAATGGTCGTAATTGCAAAATGCCATTTTCAAACCTGCCTTGGGCAAGTATATTATTGGCAGTATAGAAACGATTAGTTTCTGTTTCTTGACCCCAGGTAAAATTTTGACCGTTCAAATTAAATTGCACTGATAGGCCGTTAGCTGTGGCAGTATCTACAGCAATTTCTCCGTTAAAAGTCCCTTGTAAGTCTGCTAAGTCTGGGATGGGATTGGATTCGCGCCGTTGTTGTTCTTGTGCCTCTAGCTGGGCATCAATTTCATAAAAGCGTTTGAGTTGGGTTAATAAAGGCTGTTCCGGTAATCCACGAGGTTGAGTGACTAGATCCGTTGCTGTGCCGTAGGTGGGCGGCTCTGCGCCGCGTTGAAAATCTTGTAATTCAAATATCTGCGCTACTGTCAGCACATCTTGGATATTACCCTGATTGATATTCAGTTTGCCTTGTAGTTGCGGTCCTTGGGGGGTTTGACCAAAATTGCCAGCAAAGGCATAACGACTGTCGCCTTTGACAAATTCGCTGCTGGTGAGTGTAGCTTGACCATCACTGTAACGGAATTCCGCTGCTAGGCGATCGCCTGTAATCCGGCCAATTTCTGGTGAGGCGATCGCTAAATTCCCAGTTGCAGCCAATGTCTGCTGATTAACCAGCACATCCCCAGTTAACGACCCAGCCACCGTACCCCCACCTAAACGCAGGTCTGGCGGTGGTGTGAGATTTAAAATCTGTAAAGGAAAGTTGGCGACTTTAATCGCCAAATCATCGCCTTGGGCTTGACCTGTAGCGAATGCTTCTTGGCGCTGCACGAGGAACGATTGGGGACGATTTTGGGCATCGAGGTTTAAAGCAATCCTGTCTCGATTACCTCTCAAATCTAAATTTAAACCTTGATTTGTTGCCGACCGGATATTTCCCGTTAACAAAGGCTCAAAAGCAATATCTTGGACAACTAAATCGCGTAACCCAATTTTTCCTGTGACATTGGGTAAAGGCAGATTACCAGTAATTTGTCCGTCAAAATCGACATTTCCCGCCACAGCAAACTGATTCGGCAGATTAATTGGTAACTGTTGTAAATTGTAATTCTGTGCTTGGACGTTGAGATTTAACTGAGTAATTTCCGGGATAGCTGCGGTCTTCGCATTCGTTAAAATGTCACCACTGATATTTAACCCAGTCGCTATAGCTTGTTCGATCGCTATTTTTTCCCCAGTCCAAGTGAGTGCGGCAATCAACGGTTGCTCCAGACCGGGGATACCTTGAGATAATTGTACTTGTCCAGCGGCACGCACATCAGCTAATTTGGCAGATCCCAAAATGCCAGCCACCTGCAACTTACCGCCCAAATCACCCCGTAACTGCTGATTGAAGCGATTTAATTCCACCCCCGCCGCATCCACTACAGCCTGATAGCGACCATTAGCCAGTTGAATATTAGAGGCTGTAATCGTTCCCCCGGCAACATTTAACCGTCCCTGACCACTAGCTTGAATAGTTTCTGGACTGAAAGACTCAACCGACCCCGCTACATTCAATTGACCAGTTAACCCTCCCCGAAATTGTGGTGGTACTGCTACCAACTGTTGCAAAGGAAGATTATTCGTTTGCACTTGCGCTTGATATCGACCATTAGCCAATTGAATATTAGAGGCTGTAATCGCACCACCTGCCACGTTAAGCCGTCCCTGACCAGTGGCTTGGAGGGCTTCTGGACTGAAAGATTCCACCGAGCCTGCAACCTTAAATTGACCAGTTAACGCCCCTTTAAATTGTTCTGGAACTGCTGCCAACTGCTGTATAGCGAGATTATTGGCTTGCACTTGGGCTTGATATAGACCATTAGCTAATTGGATATTCGAGGCTGTGACAGTTCCACCTGCCAGATTCAGCCGGGCTTCACCAGTGCCGCGTAAGGTGTTGAGTCCCAAATTTTCTGTGTTCCCGGCGATTTGAAATGTACCCGCCAAGGGATTATCCAAAGCCGGGGGAGATTCTTTCAAGATGCGTCCTAAGCGGACATTATTAGCCACCAGTTGCGCCGAAAAGTTTTGGTTTTGCAAATCGACACGAGAAACGGCAACTGTCCCACCACCAATGTTTACGCCTGCGCCCTCAGTGCGAATCGTAGCAATTTTAAATGGTTCGGCGCTCCCTTCCAGAATGACACGACCATTAAATTCTGCCCCTGCTAAAGAGATATTTTGCAGTTGGTTTTGGTCTACAAAAGGTGTCAAACCTACCCCAGAGGCTTGGGCGACGGCTTGCCAACGCCCTTTAGCAAAACTACCAGAACCTCGCACCATCCCACCACCGACATTCAACGCCACATTGCGGAAGGCGAGGGTACGGTCTGCGGCGATCGCAGTTTCACCAGTACCTGCATAGGTGGCTTCCGGGGCTTGCCATCTGACAATAGTTTGGACGTTATTTGCTATACCTGTTAATTGAGCTGTGGCGGAAACAGTACCGATTTGGATTGGGGGTGTGGTTTCATAAAGTTTAGCTACAGCATCCCCGGAAATATTCTTGGCTGCAAAATTAAAATCTAATTGGGGGGTTGTTCCTAGATTGATTTTACCAACCCCCGTAATTTCTCCACCAACTGCGGCTTTGCCCTGAATGTCTCTGAAACTGATTAAATCAGCATTAGGAGCAAATTCAAACTTAGTTGTAATATTATTGAAATTAATTTTATCAATTTGGGCTGTTTTAATCGTGCCAATTGTGCCGGAGAGAATCGGTTTGGTAATGGGGCCAAGCATTTGCAAGTTAGCTTGTAATTCCCCATTTACAGGTACTGGCGCTTTAATCTTCAGAGTTTCTAGAGTATTAGCCACACTCACGCCATTGACGCGCCCTGCCAATTTATAGCCTGTTTGCGGGTCGATAATGCCTGTAGCCACCAAAGGAATTTTACCGTAACTACCAACAATATTATCTAGCTGTACTTCCGTTCCCTGGAAGCGGATTGCCCCTTGAGTATTCAGAAAAGCTTGGGGTACATTGGGAATTTGCAGCGTTACCCCTTGTAAGTCAGCATTGCCAAATAATAGAGTCGGCTGTTCTGGTCTGAGTTGAATCTGCAAGTTGCCATTAACTCTACCCGCCTGTAAGTCGAAGGGTAACTTAATCAGGTCGGTAATTTTAGCAGCTAATAAATCTTGCGATCGCAGTTGTAATTTAGCTGCTAATGTTTTGGGGACGAGTTCTCCTTGAATCGCAATACTGCCCTCACTATCTGCTTCACCCCGCACGTCAAACTTCACCAGCTGGTTTTTTTCTAGCAGTTGGGCTGTACCGTTGACTTGTGAAAATGCTACAGGGGTTTTATCTGTGACTTGCGCCATCAAAACCAACTTGCCATTACGAAACCGGAGTTTGTCTAAATCAGTTTTAATCAGACTTGGTTTACCAGGCGGGGCAATTTCAGTCGTAATCCAGCGCCCTTGATTATCTTGTTCAATGTAAATATCTGGGTTAATTAATGTCACATCCAGCTTTAATTGACGCTGAAAAATTAATTGCCACGGGTTAAAACCCACTTCTACAGCATCAACCACTGCCCGATCTGAATCTGTAGGTGTTGCGGGGATAGTTGAAGCCCCAAATTTTACTCCTGTCAAGGAAAAGCCTGTAACTTCTCCCAAATTTACCGGACGGTTGAGTGTGTTCGTGATGCCGCTTTGAGCTAGAGGTGTTAATTCTTGTTGCACAAAACTCCTCAACCGCCAAATACCGCCGGCTATTCCCACTAGCAAAAGTCCGCTCAGGGCAATGCCACCGCGACTCAAAGCCATGCACCACAAAGGCTTGTGGGCGGAGGAATTGGAATGGTGATCTTCATTAGGAGATTTAGTCATGTGGTTTCGCTTATGGCTTGGTGTAGCTGGCTGACTACTAGCAGTAACTGACAAATATGATGGTGATGCTTATTCCAGGATACAGACCTATTTTAGATTTTGGGATATGAAATTCTTGAGTTCAAAGTTCCATTTTCTCCTGCTTGCTACCTCAATAGTTATTGATGCTGGGAAAAAATTTGCATAAAGTAAAAGTTGTAGCTGTGTGTTTTCCTGATGTACAGTCTCAAATTTTAATAGTATAGGTAGATCGCCAAAAAGTAGGACAGATGATTTCACCAATGCGTGTTTTTGTGTTAATTTTCAATGCTCACACAGAAAATGAGGGGATTCACTCAATTCGGGTGGCAGATACTTCGGCATCGCAGCCAGGGGCTGTACGCAATAAAATTTTGATGTTCGAGTCAGAAGATGACGCTCTCCGCTTTGCCCTGTTACTCGAAGCTCAAGATTTTCCTACCCCTACAGTGGAAATGCTCGATGCTGAGGAAATTAAGGGGTTTTGTGAAAGTGCTGGCTATGAATGGGAAATTGTTCCGGCCAACAGCGATTTAATTTTACCCCCAGAAATGAATTTGGCAAATACTGACTGGCAACCTGAAGGTCAAGAGGAGGAGACTGATGAGGATAGTTACCGTTCTAATGAAGTGCCATCAGCTGCACCAGAAATGTCTGATTCTGAACTAGAAAATATGCGC
>NZ_CAWQOY010000103.1:0-62946 GCF_963896525.1 Nodularia sp. LEGE 04288 | reverse complement strand
CCCCACTCCCCACTCCCTATTGTGTTAACAGTTTAAAAATCCCGGTATCTTGAAGATAGCGGGATTAGAATTGGTCATCAAAAATCAAAATATGAAAAAACCCGGCTTAACCGGGCAGATGCTCTGTTTGTCGAATTGAGCAGGACTAACTATACCTCGATGTCGCAAGTTAAAGGACAAGCGGCATATACAGAAGTCTGCATTTGTTCAGATTCTCCATTTAACCAGCTCAACCACTTGACTTCGTTGGGATGTATGCCCTTGAAAGTCAACACGCCAGCAGCAATCATCACTGCCAAGACGTTAAACATGATTAAACCGCCAGATACTAGCAAAACTGCACTAACAGGCATTACAGACTGCAACACAATTGACAACAAGCATCCGACCGTAGCCATCAAAAAGACTAATGGAAAACCGACAACCAACAAGCATACTGCCAATGTGAAAGTCCAAATCAAAAAACTTTTGATCATCATCAAGGAGTAGGTCTTTCCTAGATTAGAGCTTTGAGCCGAAACCATGACTTTTCCTCCCAAAAATATACAGCAAGGTTTTTATCTCAGTCATATATCGTTGTTCACGAGTTAACTGAATCGTTCAATTGAAATTTCAGTATATAGAAAGCTTTTAATAAAATGAGCATTTATTTACTAAAGTTTACACTTGATTTTTTGTACCTGTGAATGTAACGTCTACTTCACATTTAATTTTTGACCTCGTTTATGGCATCTACCTTTAGGCATAGAGGATAATAGGGCTTGGCTATACCAGTGCGTTTCCCCCTGATAAATTCGCATTTACTTAACACTTCTTATAAAAACTGTCCCTAATTCTCATAATTCTCAGAAAAATCTGAAAAATTTGTCCCCGTTGATTTTGCTATCTCTTTACGTCTATGTTTGACATCAAAAATTCTGATTTATCAGACTGAGTATTTAAATGAACTTCTATTTATAGTTATATTTACTGTAGGACTTGAATGGATGTAGTGTGTTAAACAAGTCTGTATGAGCAAAAATCGAAAATATTCTTTTGAGACTAAAAAATATACAAGTATGAAAAATCTAATTTAACGGTTTGTGGCGTTCACATTCTGAGTCACCTTTCCACGGCATTCAAAGTGGCCACAAGAGATTTTTCCCTGATTTGAGTAGAGCAATTCCACATTTTAAAGTTATATGACAGAATCACAGGTTCCATCAAATTCAAATCCGGTTTCCCCCCGAAACGTACCGCTGATCCCGCCACCTCCGCCATCCTTCTTAACGCAACGCCAGGCTACACAAACCTTGGATATGTCCAATAGGAGTTCCAGTCAAGCTGCTAGTCATCGTCCGGGTAGTCCCCCACCGATGCCTGCTTCTGTAACTGTTAAAACTACCCCTCCCACTCCGACGCTCAGTTTAGCGCAGCTGATTAGAAAAGCTTACGATTTAGAATATTCTGATGTTCATTTGGGAGTAGGTGAAATCCCCCGTTTCCGCAACCGAGGAGAAATAATCACAACGGATTATCCAGAAACCGACAAAGAGACATTTATGAGTTGGTTGCTGGAGGTGATGACAGAGGCAGAGATTCAGCATTTTCAAGAATCTCTAGAATTTGATGGTGCAACTCAGTACGAATTTGCCCGTGTGCGGATTAATGTTTTTGGCTCCCTCAAAGGCTATGGAATGGTGCTGAGGTTAATTCCTCTGAAAATCTTATCTATGGAACAGTTAAGATTACCGACTATTTTGCGGGATATTTGTCACTACCACAAAGGGTTGATTTTAGTCACGGGGCCAACTGGTTCGGGGAAATCGACGACAATGGCAGCGATGATTGACTATATCAATAGAGAGATGCCTAAACATATCATCACTATTGAAGATCCGATTGAATTTGTCCACCAAAGCCACAAATCTTTAGTCAGACAACGGGAAGTAGGAATGCACACCCGGAAATTTGACAACGCTTTAAAAGCAGCTTTACGCGAAGATCCAGATTTGATTCTGGTGGGGGAAATGCGCGATAAAGAAACAGTGAATACTGCCCTGAAAGCGGCTCAGACTGGTCACTTGGTTATGGGAACTCTGCACACCAATAGTGCGGTGAAAACGATTGAGCGGATTCTCAATCTTTACGCAGGTGAAGAACAAGACGCTATGCGGGTGGCAATTTCCGAGTCTTTAGTGTCAGTGGTTGCTCAAGGTTTGTGCCGCACAACTGATGGTAAGCGGGCGGCATTCCACGATATCCTGATTAACACTGAGGCCATCAAAGAATGGATCAAAGATGGTAAGTATGATGATATTACTGAGTTGATGAAGCAAGCCAGTTTTGATGGGATGATTACCATGAATCAGTCTTTGTTCAATCTCTACCAAGAAGGTCGGATTACAGAAGAAACAGCTTTGGAAATGTCCCCAACTCCTAACGAAATGGCACAGTTTCTCCGAGGACGAGTTTAGGTACAATGGAGGATCAAAAGAAGCAGGGGAGCAGGGAGCAGGGAGCAAGGGAGAGGACAAAAGACGGAGCTTGTACTCCGCCCTCCAGTTCAAGCGCCTTAAAAGGGCGGGGCTTTGTACCCCCCCTGCCCCTTTCCCCTCTGCCTCTTCTGTAAAAAAGCCAAGTTTTTGACTTTTGTTTGCCCTCAACCCTCTAACTGACTTGATCACAGATAAACGGTCTAAACCCCAGTTGTTCAAAGGTATTGCCCTTTTTACACCAGGAGGAGATTTAATTTACTGCATCGACCCTAACAAGCAGGGTCGATGGCATTTACATTTGTGTGCTGTTTTGCAGGAAATCTTAGATTTACGAGAACCGCCACATTTTTTAGTACCTTGTTATACTGCAACTATTGACCATTGGTTAGATCCACATACGCATCAAGTCAGAACTTTTGCGGAAGCTTATCCGGCTGTAATCCGACATCAGGCTGTACTGAACGCGATTTTTGGCACGGAGTTAGTTTGGCAAACAGCACCTTGGCAGGAGGGTTTGTGCGATCGCATGGTATTGTCAACTTATCGCTCCACCTTTCCCCAACTTTGGGAAGACCATGATTTGATTGTGGATTTGGACTGTTCGCAATCGAAACCCAAGTATTATCCACCTGCGATCGCTACGCAAAAATTACAGTTACAAGCTGAGTGTTATGTTTTACGCTTATTTGTGGCTGGACATAGTGCAAACACTGAGCGGATTCTTCAGAATCTGCACGGACTTTTAGAGCGATCGTTGGGGTATCCTTACACAATGAAGGTGATTGATGTGTTAACGAATCCCGAACAGGCAGAAATTGATCAAGTTTCAGCCACTCCCACTCTCGTCAAGGTTTGGCCGCAACCGATTCGGCGCATTGTTGGGGATATAGATAATGTCGATAAACTTTTACAGATGTTAGGCGCTACCGAAAAAATTTAACCAAAATTAGGGTTTTTAACCCAGGTCGCTGGGTTTTGTCTGTGTAGGGTGGGTTAGCGCAGCGTAACCCACCATCAACCATAAACTTAAGGACAATGGTGGGTTACGGACTAATATCCTAACCCACCCTACAAATTAATTGGGGATTTTATTCCTTGGAAGTCCCTAAGCACACGCCAAGTCTGGATTCCTCTTGTGTACTCACTTCTGGTTTGTGAAGTCAGGGAGGGAAATGACGATTGTTTTCGTTGCGTTTAGTTCAGTGGGAAAAAGAACCCAAAAAATTAGCTAAAATGCTCCAATTTATCAATAAATCTGATTAGTAAATTGGGCAATTCAAATATTTGCTAAAGCAGGAATATCAACTATTAATCTTAATATTTTTATAGAAAAATACAGGGGGTGAGCAAATAATCTACAATATATTTATTGGTGTAAATAAATTTAATTCATCAATAACTATACTAGCACTCAAAAGTTGGCGATCGCTATCTATGACACAGAGGGCAGAAAATACTAAGGATTATCCACCTCGCTTTGCTCATGCTAGGGTCGATCTTGTGGCCATAGCATCTTCGGCTGGGGGTTTAACTGCCCTGACTAAATTACTATCAACATTACCAAAAGATTTTCCGGCCGCGATCGCAGTGGTGCAACATCTGGCTCCCCAGCATGGCTCACTCATGGCAGAGATTTTAGATCGGCACACGGCTCTGAAAGTCAAGCAGGCAGAAGAAGGTGACTGTCTGGAGGCAGGAACAGTTTACATTGCACCGCCTGATTATCACCTACTGGTGAACAGCGATGGCATACTGTGTTTATCCCAATCAAAACCAGTAAATTTTGTCCGCCCCTCGGCTGATTTGTTATTTGAATCTGTGGCGACTAGTTATCAAGACCGCGCGATCGCCATTGTACTAACTGGAACAGGTAGAGACGGCGCGACGGGGGTAGAAGCCATCCATAGAATGGGTGGTACTGTGATTGCCCAAGACAAAAAAAGCAGCGAATTTTCTGGGATGCCTAATGCCACAATTAATACTGGTGATGTAGATTTTATTTTACCTTTGGATGAGATATCAGCCACCTTGGTAGCTTTAGTTATGGGTTAATACGTATTAGGCAAAAAAAAAACTGGAGGATGGGGGCAAAAAATTGTCCCCGTGTCTCCGTGTACCCGATTCCTTATTTATGAATTCCGTAGAAAAAAACCCTGAGTTTGAAAATTTACTTACTTATTTGAGACAAAGCCGGGGCTTTGATTTCACAGGCTATAAGCGTTCAACTTTGATGCGTCGGGTACGCAAGCGAATGCAATCTTTGAGCATTGAAAGCTTTGAGGATTACTTAGACTATTTAGAAGTGTATCCAGACGAATTTAATCAACTGTTTAACACGATTCTGATCAACGTGACTGCTTTTTTTCGCGATGTCTCAGCCTGGGAATACTTAAAAGAGGAAGTGTTACCCAAGATTGTGGCGCGGAAAAATCACCTAGACCACATCCGGATTTGGAGTGCGGGTTGTGCTTCTGGTGAAGAGGCTTACACTTTGGCGATGCTGATGGCGGAAATTTTGGGAGCAGAAGAATTTCGTCAACGAGTAAAAATTTATGCTACAGATGTAGATGAAGAAGCTCTGAATCAAGCCCGTCAAGCAGTGTATTCAGCTAAGGATGTCCAGCTAGTACCACCGGAACTGAAAGAAAAATATTTTGAGCCTACAGGAAATAACTATGTCTTTCGCCAAGACTTGCGCCGTTCAGTGATTTTTGGTCGTCATGATTTGCTGCAAGATGCGCCAATTTCCCGTTTAGACTTGCTGGTATGTCGCAATACACTGATGTATTTTAATTCTGAAACTCAAGGGCGGATTATGGCTCGGTTTCATTTTGCTCTTAATGATACAGGGTATCTGTTTTTGGGCAAGGCAGAGATGCTATTAATACATTCCAATTTATTCACCCCCGTAGACTTAAAAAATCGCATATTTAGCAAAGTCACCGTGGGGAATTTACGCGATCGCCTGCTAGTTATGGCAAATACAGTAGACGAAGAATCTAGCCACCGTTTATCTCGGTATATGCGGCTGCGAGAGATGGCTTTTGATTCAGCAACCATCGCCCAAGTCGTAGTGGATATCAATGGGACATTAGTGCTGATGAACTCCCAGGCGCGCACTGTGTTTGGTCTTTCACTCAAGGATTTAAGTCGTCCTTTTCAAGATTTAGAACTTTCCTACCGACCACTAGAATTGCGATCGCTCATTGAACGGGCTTATGCGGAACGCCGGACGATCACCTTGACAAATGTAGAGCGCTATTTATCCAATGCCGAAATGCAATATTTGGATGTGCGAATCATCCCTTTGGAAGATGTTGATAATTCTCTGTTAGGTGTAAGCATTGTTTTTCATGATGTGACTCGTTTTATTCAACTCCAAGAAGCTTTGCAACGCTCTCGACAAGATTTGGAGACTACTAACGAGGAACTCCAGTCTACTAATGAAGAATTGGAGACTACCAATGAGGAACTCCAGTCTACCAATGAAGAATTGGAGACTACCAACGAGGAACTCCAGTCTACCAATGAAGAATTGGAGACCATGAACGAAGAACTCCAGTCTACCAATGAAGAATTACAAACCATTAATAACGAACTCAGCGAACGCACCACAGAACTTAACCGCACTAATGTTTTCTTGGTCTGCATTCTCAAAAGTCTGCAAACAGGCATAGTGGTGATTGATAACAGCTTTAATATCTTAGTTTGGAATTACATGGTAGAGGATTTGTGGGGTTTAAGAACAGACGAAGTATTAGGAAAATCCTTATTTAGTCTAGATGTGGGTCTGCCTCTGGAGCAACTGCGATCGCCTATCCGGGATTCCCTCTCTGGGAAGCAGCAGTTCCAAGAAATGATTTTAGATGCTACCAATCGCCGGGGAAGACAAATAAAATGTTATCTGGCTATTACTCCCTTATTTGGCACAGTCATGGAAGGTGCTGTATTAATGATGACAGATGTAGATCGAGTCAAAAGTATGATTTCTAGCAAAGAAATTGTCCAAAGACGACAGCAACAACAATAGGAGTAATCACAGGAGAAGAAGGTAAATGATCAGAGAAAATTTAGAACAAGCGATCGCCGGGGCGCATCAGCGACTAGATAATTTATCTGAGCGTGCTAGTCAAATCGTACAGCCGAATGCTTCTCTGGAATTGTTGCAAGAAGCGATCGCCGAAACTGCCATTTCTTTAGAAGAGTTACACGTATTGGCTGAAGAGCTAACACAGCAAAACCAGGAATTAGTGGCTACCCGCCATCTTGTAGAAGCAGAACGCCAGTCTTATCAGGATTTATTTAATTTTGCCCCCGATGGATATTTAGTTACTGATGTGACTGGGGTGATTCAAGAAGCTAACTATGCTGCGGCCAAGTTACTGAATGTCCGCCAATCTTACTTGATCGGCAAACCGTTGGCTGTGTTTGTCCATCCGACAGAACTGCCAAAATTTCGCTCCTTGATGGGAAAATTACAAGAGCAGCAAGATCACAAAAGCACCCAAGAGTTACGGATATTTCACAATGAGGGGAAAATAGACTTTCCGGCGGAAGTGACAGTTGTCCTGAATGAAGGTAATTCTGAGGGAAAAAAAGCGGGCTTGAGATGGCTATTTCGGGATATTAGCGATCGCCTCCAAGCACAGCAAAAAATCCGCGAACAGGCGGCGCTGCTAGATATCACCACAGATGCCATTCTGGTGAGAGACTTGCAAAACCAAGTTTTATATTGGAATAAAGGCGCAGAAAATATTTATGGCTGGCGCGCCGTGGAAGCGATCGGCAGAAATACCTGGGAACTGTTAACACCAGAAGCTTCACCTCAACTGGCTGAAGCGCTGAAAAGTGTTTTGGAGAATGGTTCATGGTTGGGGGAGTTACGCAAAGTCACCAGGAAAGGCCAGCCCGTGATTATTAACAGCCGTTGGATACTCATGTATGATGCCGCAGGTGCGCCCAAATCGATCATGACTGTGGACACTGATATCACCAAGAAAAAACAAGTAGAAATGCAGCTGCTACGCGCCCAGCGATTGGAAAGCCTCGGTACTCTCACCAGTGCGATCGCCAATGACCTGAATAATATCCTTTCTCCGATGATGACAGTCGCTCAACTTCTACCCCTAAAACATCCCCAGTTGGGTGAAAGTTCGCTACAGATGCTCAATTTATTGGAAACTAATACCAAACGGGGGACTGATTTAGTCCAACAAATGCAGTCATTTACCCGCAACTTTCAAAGCCAAAGCCCAATTGTGTTAGTTTCACAACTCATCCAAGAAGTTGAGCAAACAATCAAAGGCATATTTCCTAAATCTATCGAAATTGCCACAGATATAGCATCAGACATCGAATTGGTTCTGAAAGATCAAGCCCAACTGCAAGAAGTATTGATCAACTTATTAGTGAATGCTCGTGATGCCATGCCTCAAGGTGGTAAAGTGCGAATTTCCGCGAATAAAGCCGTAATGGATCAAAGCTTTACGAAAACGCATATCGGCGCAAAAGTTGGTAACTACATAGTGATTACAGTTAGTGATACCAGAGATGGCATTGTTTCAGACAACAGCGCTGACGCATTTTTAACTACCAAAGAAAAGCGTAAACATACTGCTTTGAGTTTATCTATAATTATTGATATCATCAACAGCTATGGTGGTTTTGTGGAAGTCTCCAGTCAAGTAGGAGTGGGTAGCCAATTTCAAATTTACTTACCCAGTAGTGACCGCACTCCCCCCACAGTGGATGAAATCAAACTGCCCACAGGCAACGGAGAATTAATTTTAGTTGTAGATCAGGAAGCGGCAATTACTCAAATTACCAAAACCACATTAGAGATTCATAACTACAGGGTATTAATTGCCAACAATGGCATTGAAGCCCTCAGCCTCTATACCCAGCATCAAAAGGACATTCAACTAGTGTTGATAGATATGATGATGTCATCAATGACTGGGGGAACTGCTATTCGCACTTTGCAAATCATCAACCCGCAGGTACAAATTCTGGCTATGAGTGGATTTGCGGCGGCTGAGGCCTTAGTACAAACTACTGTGACGGGAATTCAAGGATTTTTAGCAAAACCTTTTACTGCGGATGAATTATTGAATTGCATCAGTAATGTACTTATGGCGAAAATGACTTCGAGTTAATCAAACAAACCCACCCAGCGATCAGATAAATTTTGGGTTAAAAATGAAACATGAAGATAATCAAGCCGATCACCAACTGGTTAGAAACCCGTGCTATTGCTCCTACATATACTGGGTGGGTGTTAGCAGGAATTGCTATTTGTTTTTTTGGGGCTGCCGTGAATACTATGGCTGGCTGGCTGTATGCCATTAGTGGCATTAGTTTTGCCATTTTAGGTATCTCCGCTTTTTTACCTCCGCGATCGCTAGTGGGTTTAGTTGTAAAACGTCGCCCGATGCAACCTGTCTCAGCAGGCGATGAGTTGACTGTGGAATTAGAAATCTGCAATCAGACGCGGCACGCTGTCAGCTTGTTACAAGCAGAGGATTTATTACCATTTGTCTTGGGTAAACCAGTTAAAACCGCCATTGAGACGATTAACAGTCAAGGCAGTTACCATTGGGTATACTATCAACCAACTTCCCAACGGGGAGTCTATCGCTGGCAGACAGTCGAACTGGCCACTGGTGCGCCTTTAGGATTGTTTTGGTGTCGCCGTCGGCGTGAGTGTACAGCCACAGCCATTGTTTATCCGACTGTGTTACCTTTGACCACTTGCCCCCTAGTGGATGAAATTGGGCAAGAAGAAAGCAAAAGAGGTGATCCCCGTGGAAGACCTTTGCAAACAGCGACTTCGGGGTTAGTGCGATCGCTACGTCCATACCGCATGGGCGATCCCACACGCCTGATCCACTGGCGAACCAGCGCCCGCTACGGGGAATTACGGGTGAGAGAGTTAGAAATAGTTACCGATGGGCAAGATATCGTCATTGCCCTTGACAGTGCCGGTAATTGGAACTCAGAGCAATTTGAGCAAGCAGTAATTGCCGCAGCATCCTTGTACTTTTATGCACAACGCCAACAAATGCAAGTGCAACTATGGACAGCATCCACAGGTTTAGTTCAAGGCGAGCGTGTGGTTTTAGAAACTTTAGCCGCAACCAGATATCAAGAAGAGATTAGCACCAGCGACCAAAGCAATGCCTTAATTTGGCTAACTCAAAACCCCTTAAGCCTGACTTCCCTACCCAAAGGTAGTCGTTGGGTATTGTGGCAAAATCTCACCTCACCAGATGAAGCAGCGGTAGTTAATTGGGATCACCCTGGTATTGTTGTGCAGAACGAACAAGACCTGCAACCGCAACTGCAAAAACTATTACCTTGATCCTGATCTCAAATCAGACTTCAATACTCATCAGTTCAAAAAAGAGGAAAGGGAGGTAATTTCCCACCCCCTGCTCCCTGCTCCCCTGCTCCCTGCTCCCTGCCTTTTCCGTCAGATTGGGGAAATCTCCCCAGTAATAGCCCCGTGAGGCTGAGGTACAATGCAAAGAAATATTTAAATTATGAGCGCCGATATGATCTCATCAGAAAATAACACAACATCCACCGATAAAAGCCTAGAGGCAATGCGGCATTTTTCCGAACAGTACGCAAAACGGACTGGAACATACTTCTGTTCTGAACCTTCTGTCACCGCAGTCGTAATTGAAGGACTAGCCAAACATAAAGACGATTTAGGTGCGCCATTGTGTCCCTGTCGCCACTACGAAGACAAAGAAGCGGAAGTCCATGCTACATATTGGAACTGTCCCTGCGTACCCATGAGAGAACGCAAAGAATGCCACTGTATGCTGTTTCTGACCCCAGATAACGAATTTGCGGGAGAAAAACAAGAAATTACTCTAGAAACCATCAAAGAAGTTCGAGAAAGTATGGGATGAGCGAAATTATCCCCCAAGAGTTTTGGCAAGGGGTAGAACAGTTTAACTCTGGACAGTTCTACGCCTGTCATGACACTTTAGAGGCTTTGTGGATAGAAGCCAGCGAACCAGAAAAAACCTTTTATCAAGGCGTTCTCCAAATTGCTGTAGCGTTGTATCATTTAGGTAATGATAACTGGCGAGGTGCAGTAATTTTACTGGGAGAAGGCAGCAATCGCCTGCGACGTTACCCATCTGTTTACAGCCGCATTGATGTAGACGAGTTATTGAGTCAGAGTGCAGGATTGTTGTCAGCATTACAACAAATGGGAGCAGAAAAGTTTAGTGCTGGTGACTTGAGCGATCGTCATGCTTTGCCTTCACCAAAAATAGTGCTAATCAACGAGTAATATCATGTCCGCCTAATTAATTATCATTGCCGCATCTGTGCAAAAACTGCCAAATCCTCTTTCCCCCTGCTCCCTGCTCCCCTGCGGCCTTCGTCACCGGACACGATATAAAACTACCCCCCTCATGGACTCGTTCCCAGCCCCAAACTGGGAATGCAGGCTTCGGGGCTGCTGTCTCCAAAATAGTCCATTAGTTAAGAGTCTTCCTATTCAAATCAATAGCGGGCTGCTATAAATGTGGATATTGGCGAAACCTTGAGGCTTGACAAAGCGTCAATATTCCCAGCGACCATCTCAACTTACTCCAGAATGTAGATTTTATATCTGGACAAAGAAATTGAGATAATTAGTATACAAGCTGATATCCTAAATCTGTAATTAAAACATCATGTCCTGCTATCAATTACCAGTATCACAAATGCGTCGCGTGGGATTAGCCTTGATGCTACCAGCTGCACTCTTAGGTACATTGACATTTCCTTCTCGGATGCAAACTGCTACTGCACAAACATCTCAGCAAAATACTCCCCTCACAATCAGCGCTGATGTGCAAGAATATAACGCCAACACACAAGTAGCAACGGCTCGCGGTAACGTGCAGATGTTGTATCCGGCTCGCCAGATTAAAGCCACAGCTGCTCAAGCACAATTCTTTAGCAAGGAACGCCGCATTGATTTGATGGGCGGTGTCTATATTTTGCAAGAGGGAGTTAATAGTATCCGTGCAGAGAAAGTGACTTATCTGATTGACGAAGGACGTTTTGTGGCTTTACCTCAATCCAACCGTCAAGTAGAGTCTACCTACATGGTGAATGATTCTGAAGTTGGCGGACAATCTAATTAGCATCAATTACCAACACAGGCGCGACTCGTGAAAATTGTTTTAGAGAATATTCACAAATCTTACGGTAAGCGAAATATCGTCAATCGCGTCAACCTTTCCATTTCTCAGGGTGAAGTCGTCGGGTTACTAGGTCCCAATGGTGCGGGTAAAACGACGACCTTTTACATTGCTACAGGCTTAGAAAAACCCAATCAAGGAAAAGTTTGGCTCGATGGTATAGAAATAACTGGAATGCCTATGCACAAAAGAGCGCAATTAGGCATTGGTTATTTAGCTCAGGAACCAAGTGTTTTTCGCCAACTCTCAGTCCAGGAGAATATTCTCTTAGTCCTAGAGCAAACTAATGTGCCACGATGGGAGTGGTCAAAACGAATTCAAGCTTTACTACACGAGTTTCGTTTGGAAAAAGTAGCGAATAGCAAAGGAATTCAACTTTCTGGTGGGGAAAGACGGCGAACAGAATTAGCGAGGGCTTTAGCTGCGGGACGAGAAGGCCCGAAATTTTTACTTTTGGATGAACCATTCGCCGGAGTTGATCCCATTGCTGTTTCCGAGATTCAGCATATTGTCGCCCAATTAAGCGATCGCGGCATGGGCATATTAATTACAGATCACAATGTCCGCGAAACCTTAGCCATTACAGACCGCGCCTATATTATGCGTGAGGGGCAAATTCTCGCCTTTGGTAATCCTGAAGAACTCTATAATAATCCCCTGGTACGGCAATACTATTTGGGTGATAACTTTCAAGCTTAAATTAGTAATTGAGCATTTATAGCAATTCCCATTCAAGTGAGGTACAAGCAGTAATAATTAAACGCAGATGGACGCAGATAAACGCAGATAATTTTGTACTGTATTAGACTAGGAAATGCTATAACTGTTGATTTTTAGAGATAATTGGTATGACTGAAAATTAGCGGCTTTTGCCATTGATTGAAGTAGCACAAGAAGACAGGAACGACCACAAAATTGTGATATTTATCTAATTTTAAAGCAAATACTCGTGTTTTGCTGGTACTGGGGTGTTTATACTTTATTTTAATAATTCCTTATGATATCAAAGAAGCTCAATTCTTTATACAGCCTCAATTCGCTGTTGCCTTTTACGCTCATGGACCGCTACCTGACCAAGGAATTGGTCGCACCATTTTTATTTGGTGTGGGAGCATTTTCATCACTGGGTGTCACTATTGATGCTGTGTTTGAGCTAGTGAGGAAAATTGTTGAGTCTGGATTGCCAATTAGTATTGCAATTCAGGTTTTCTTGTTGAAATTTCCCAATTTTGTGGTCTTAGCTTTCCCCATGTCTACCCTGCTGGCTACTTTGATGACTTATAGTCGTCTTTCCAGCGAGAGCGAACTAATTGCTATGCGTGGCTGTGGGGTAAGTGTCTATCGCATGGTGCTAACGGCTGTGATGTTGAGTCTGCTGGTGACAGGGATGACATTTATCTTTAATGAGCAAATAGCACCAGCCGCAAATTACCAAGCAACTATGACTCTGGAAAAAGCCCTCAAGTCAGACAGACCGACTTTTCAGCAGTCAAATATCTTCTATCCGGAATATCGAGACATTGAACAGCCAGATGGTAGCAAAAACCGGATACTGGCACGCTTATTTTATGCTGACCAGTTTGATGGTAAGCAGATGAAGGGTTTAACAATTATTGACCGCTCCACGGAAGGTTTAAATCAAATTGTGGTTTCAGACTCTGCGGAGTGGAATGCTTCTGATAACGTTTGGGATTTTTACAACGGTACGGTTTATTTAGTAGCTCCAGATCGCTCCTATCGCAACATTTTACGGTTTGAACATCAACAACTGCAACTGCCGCGCACACCATTAAACTTAGCCGAGAGAAGCCGAGACTATGGCGAAATGAATATTGCTGAATCTTTAGAACAATTAGAAATAGAACGTATTGGTGGCGACAGGCAAAAAATTCGCAAACTGCAAGTCCGGATTCAACAAAAATTTTCTTTGCCATTTGTCTGTGTAGTCTTTGGCTTGGTGGGTGCATCGATGGGAACCAGACCCCAGCGTAGCGGCAAAGGTACAAGTTTTGGTGTGAGTGTCATCGTAATTTTTACCTATTATTTAATTTTCTTTATTAGTGGTGCAATGGGACAAGCTGGTGTGTTCTCTCCCTTCATCGGAGCTTGGCTACCCAATTTCTTGTTTTTAGGAATAGGTTTATTCTTATTGATGCGGGTAGCTGAACGTTGAGGATTACTGGCAAACTGCTGTAAGTTGCATCTTTCTTGCTTTACCCAGAGGGAGTGTCAATATAGAGTATAGATAAATGTTGGCGCGGGTCAATTTTAATCCCACATTTCCTTTTCAGAAAAGCTAAAAACCTGGACAGTTTTTCCAGTAATTTTTAGGAGATTTTAGTCCTCTATGATACATATTTATGTCACATCGTGATTATCCCCCCGCCTATTTACGTTATCTCAAAGCTAGGTTATGGAATTTAGGTAAACCGAGTTTTTGGGTAACAGCAATTTTCTTATCGGTGATTGGACTGGTAATTCGGGAATATTGGTCTAACCCCAATGTGTTTACTTACAAGCAAAACCCAGAAGTTAGTTCCTCTCTTTCGCCAGAAGAAAGAGCGATCGCGGCAGATGTTGATAATTTACCAGCCTTGTTTCGGGATTTTCAACGGGCAAATATGCCTGTGGTCGGTAATATCTCTCGGAGAAAATCTCCTGAGAATAATAATGATAATTTACTCCAGGAACTTAACAAACCAGATTCTGCTAACAGTGACGCACCCATTTCGGAAATAGGCACATTTAATAGCGTTTCCCCAGATCCAGGGAAGAATCCCTTTGTTTCAGAAGCTGAAAATTTATTGCAGTCGGGGGCGTTTAATATTGGTAATCAGTCTTTGGGTATCAGCTCTTTAGCAGGTTCATCTCAACCAATAGAAACAGCAGCAAAATCTGATTTACCGACTATTGGCGTTAATCAAACTAAGAATGGTCAAAATCCTGACTCAATTGGTTCCTCACAAACACCACTTAACCAATCAAGCAACCAAAGTTTGTCTGGTTTAAATGGTGAGACAGCAAATCAATTTAATTATTTAGGACAACCTGCTGCTGCTGGAGTAATGCAGACCCCGCTGAACAACGGTTCACTGCGCCAAAGTTTTTCACCCAATGGGTTAAATACTGCGACTGGTATTCCACCAACTGTAGCTGTACCAAATAACTTACCGCCAAATTCCTGGGATAGTGTCGATAGCATCCAGGGTTTACCTAGCCCCATAGACCCAGTAAACCTGACTTCACCTGTGAACTATGGTGGGGAAACTGGGATACAAAGTAATATGACACCCAATTCTGTCCAGACTCCAGCTGCCAATACAATGACACAGATGTCCCCAGTGGTAGCTGATCAAAATGGTAATTTAATTTGGCGATCGCCTAGTCAACAGATGGAGTCTAATTCCTTAAATTCTCGTCAGATACCAGGACAGAATACAGGTGGAGTTCAGAACAATAATTTTGATTTATCCAATTTTGAATTTTAGGCCTAGCCGCAGATAGCCGGAAAAGTTGGGGGATATCTGGTTTTATCCCCCTCATCCCTAAATAAATATACTTAAAGTTTGCAGACTACATTTTCAACACCCTCACCATCTTTATCTAGAACCGCTCAACTGTGCCTCAGAAACCCAAGTACCGTGGAAGCCATAGGGTACTCTTTGGGGAATTAGTACCCGCGCTACAGGTGCGGCGGTGACATCTTGGGCGTTTACCACTACAAGTTCCGACGTTTCTGCACTCTCATCGTAAACAAAAGTCACCAGCCAGCCATCATCTTCATCTGTAGCACCAAGACTGGGCGCAAACACAGCTTCGCCGCCATAACGTCCTTTGCCAAATTCATGAGTTTGGGATTTCTGATCACTCAGGTCGTACTTAATTAATCCGTCAAACAGTGGTAGGGAACCGTTGCCCATTTTGCCAGCATAACCGTATCGTGTTGGTTGTCCCACCAGGTTTTCGTTAATGCGGGGAAATTCCGCAGGTACATCGTCTAGCATTTCTTCACGCACTTTTCCTGTGCTGAGGTTAAATCGCCAAGAATGTAAACGGGGAATATCTGCATCTGGATCAATTTGGGAATTATCAGCCTTTAAGACTGTGGTGGAACTCATGCGACAAGCTATGAGTACTACTTCATCTTGATCTTCGTAAGCGTTGAGAGTATGGAAGACGTAGCAAGGAGAACTTTCAAACCAACGGATATTACTGTTGTCGCCATGACGTGGAATAATCCCAAAGCGACTGGGGCGATCGCTTTCAAACATGATCAGAGGTTCTCCCCGTTCTAATCTTTCGGCGTTCAAAGTCAAGGGCAGATCCATAAAAATTGTATAGTTTTCAGTGATGGCAAAATCATGCATCATCACCCCCATTGGCAGATCAATTGGCACTGTCCGGACTATTTCACCAGCGGCTGAGACTATGCTGTATTGCAGGTATGGTGGGGTTAATGAGTAACCAAAAAATCTCATCTCACCGTTCTTGGGGTCTACCTTGGGATGGGCTGTAAAGGCAGAAACTAATTGGTTATTATAGGTGTATTCACCTTTTGTCGTTAAATCAGGAAGTTTGATAGCGTGAGGCGCACCGCCTTCATTCAAGGCTAACATTTGACCAGCGTGCCAAACGAGGGCTGTATTTGCAGTGTTTTTGTATCCACCATGAGGATTATCCATCTGCGGCGGTTCAAATATCCCAGACCAGACAGCTTTACCTGCTTTTTGTTCTATTTTCCATCCTCTGGTTTGCACATAGCGATTGCAATAAGTGGCTTGACCGTTGCTAATTCTGACACCGTGTAACATTCCATCGCCGTCAAACCAGTGATACTGACCAATCGGTGACCATTGGGGATTAGGACCATTGCGGACAAACATCCCTGATAAGTTGGCGGGTAATTCACCTATGACTTTGAGGGTATCGGTGGTGATTTCTTCCCGGATTGGCTCAAAGTTGCTATTGAGATAGGGATTGATTGCTGTGATTGTCATTATAATAATAATAGCCTTGCCTTAATTGTGCTTGGCAATATAGATGAGCTTTTCCAATTTAATTTAACACCAAATTCTTTGCTTGTGTATGATTTAGATTTGTATAATATCTAATTAAATCATCAGCAATTTTTTGATAATTCCTGCTATTGAAACAATAGTTAAATTAGGTAGTATCGTTCAATTTGGAGAAATATTGGATCAAATTATTTAATAAACAAAGAAAATTATCAACTGTGATTGATAGCGATGGGGAATAAAATGGATTAGTAGATGATATTTCCATTAATCAAGGTGAATTTGACTGGGGAATTGTGCCATGAATTCTCTTGTATACTTAGAGGCAGATTCACAAAATATTACTTAATCAACTTGACTCACAGAGTAGCAATCCACTTGTGATACTTCCTAATCTTTCTCGGTGCGCCATTAGTAGATTAAACTTGTATCAGGGCAGTGCCTCAAAATGCCAGGGTTAAATTATGTTTGTTGCGTATTTAAGACAAGAATCAACTCATCTGATCTGTAATATATGACGGTGGAGCTAAAGGTGACTAGTATTGATCATAACATCTTCTCTTTTTCAGGAGAAGCATCTATCCCCCAGGCTCCTCCTGAATTTAAATCAGGTTTTGTCGGCATTATTGGTCGCCCAAATGTCGGTAAATCTACTTTAATGAATCAATTAGTAGGGCAAAAAATTGCGATTACATCCTCTGTAGCACAAACTACACGCAATCGTTTACGAGGGATTTTAACTACGCCAGAGGCGCAGTTGATTTTTGTAGATACACCAGGAATTCATAAACCCCATCATCAATTAGGGGAAGTGCTGGTCAGAAATGCCAAAAATGCCATTAATGCAGTAGATGTTGTACTGTTTGTGGTGGATGGATCAGTAGCTTGTGGTTCTGGCGATCGCTTTATTGTTGATTTGCTGACTCGGACTGAAACTCCAGTAATATTGGGTTTGAATAAAATTGACCAACAACCTGCAAATTTTGAGGTAATTGATCATACTTACCGAGCTGTAGCTGAAGCCAATAAATGGCCGATAGTCAAATTCTCCGCCCAGACTAGTTCAGGATTACCAGAACTGCAAGAGTTATTAATCGAACATTTAGAAACGGGGCCGTTTTACTATCCCCCCGATTTGGTAACCGACCAACCGGAACGTTTTATCATGGGTGAATTGATTCGCGAACAGATTTTACTATTGACTCGTGAAGAAGTTCCTCATTCAGTAGCGATCGCTATTGATAGAGTCGATGAAGCGCCGACTATTACCCGTATACTTGCAACCATACACGTAGAACGAGATTCCCAAAAAGGTATTCTCATTGGTAAAGGTGGCTCAATGCTCAAAGCCATTGGTAGCGAAGCTCGCGAACAAATTCAAAAGCTAATTGCTGGTAAAGTTTACCTAGAACTGTTCGTGAAAGTGCAACCAAAATGGCGACAATCGCGCATGACTTTAGCAGAGTTAGGCTACCGTGTAGAAGAGTAAATAGTCATTGGTCATTGGTCATTGGTGATGAGAAAAAACAACTAACTGATGACTGATGACTGATAACTGATTAATTCCAAATTTGCACAACCCGACCATTGAGTTCTTGTCCTAGCCAAGGTGTATTACTAGAAAGTGTATAAAGATTTTTTCTTTCCACCTTCCATATTTCCTGGGGATTAAATAAGGTAAGTTCTGCTTTTTGATTAGGAGTAATTGTACTCGGTTGCTGTTGCAAACATCTTGCTGGTTGGGTGCTTAAAGCCCGCCATAATTCCAAGGCTGTAAATTTCCCAGTTTCGACTAAATGCTGCCATAGTAGGGGTAATGCTAACTCGAAACCAATTGCTCCAGGAGGCGATTCTGCAAAGGCTTGGACTTTCTCCTCATAGGTGTACGGTGCATGATCAATGGCGATCGCATCAATCACACCTGCTTTTACCCCTCCACGTAAAGCCTCTACATCACTGGCATTACCTAAAGGTGGATCTAAATGCAGGCTGGTATTATAACTTTTAATTGCTTTGGTGTCAAGCAACAAATGCATCCAAGTCGTGCTGGCGGTGATGGGTAAACCCGTGGCTTTAGCTGCGGCGATTAGTTCCACACTGCGAGCTGTAGAGACGCGCATGATATGTACTGGCGTACCCGTGGCTGCTACTAATTCTAGCAAAGAAGCGATCGCCGTTGTTTCGGCACTGGCTGGGATTGGTGGTAAACCCAACCGTAGCGCTTCCGTCCCTTCCCGCATGACTCCATTGGCAGATAATAGGCGATCGCATGGACAAAATGCTACTGGTCTCCCGAAAGGTTGGAGATACTCCAAAACCCGCCGCACAAACCCTAAATTTTCCCAAGGCTTACCATCTGTAAAACCAACAACTCCCGCAGCTGCTAAATCTGCGAATTCTGTCAATTGCTTCCCCGCCAAATCCAGAGTCATCGCACCCCAGACGTGAATTTGGGGCAGATTTCCCATATCTCCACCTCTCGACTGCAACTGTGCCACAATCGCCGGGTGATCAATAGCTGGAGATGTATCGGGTAAAATGCTGACTCTAGTAAAACCACCAGCCGCAGCACTTTGTAATAAAGATGATAGAGTTTCTCGTTCTTCAAATCCTGGTTCACTTGAGTGACTATACAAATCTACTAATCCAGTACCAAGAACTAATCCCCGACAATCTTTAATTTGAGTATCAGAATTAATATCAGAAATCTCTGTGGCGACGGCTTGAATTTTACCATCAGCAATTAGGACATCAGCTATTTTGTCAGTTTCTAAACCTGGATCAATTACTCTTACTTGTTGTAGCAGTTCCGTCATACAATTTGGGATTTTAGATTTGGGATTTTAGATTGATTCCACAGATAAATCTAGGGACTGGGATCACGAAGAAAATATTGGTTATATAATTTGAAATTATTATTTATAACCACAGATCAACACAGATAAATTATCGGTATTTATTTATGTATATCTGTGGTTTAATTTTCATTTTTGCCAGAGGTTGATGAGTATTTTACAAAGCCCCAGCAGCAGTTTTATCCAGTACGCCTCCACTCAAATGACTGGTAATGTTCATTGCTTGTAGCACTGGTAAACCATTTAGTCCTGATGGGTAATCGATGACGCTAACTGCACCATTACCTTGGCGGAAATTCCAGAAATTTTCTGTTGATAAACCCAGAACGTGACACAGCAAAGTTTTGTTCGTAGCATCGTGAGCCACTATTAATCCAGTGTTGAGTTTATTTGTTAATGCTGCTTGCACAATCGATTGCCAAGCTGCTACACTCCGCTCCCAAACCTGCTGCAAATTTTCTCCTTCAGGCATTTGTACTTCTGCGGGTACAAGTCGCCAGCGCTGCAAATCTCCGGGAAACTCTTGCTCGATCTCTGTTTCTAGTTTTCCTTCCCAAAGTCCGTGACTGATTTCTCTTAAACCATCTTCTAATTCTAAATTTACACTAGGATGGTAACCCAAGATCAGTTCTGCTGTTTCTTTGGGACGCAGCATGGAACTACTAATAGCAAAGTCAATTACGACATCTTGCAGAAATTCGCCGGCTGTTTGCGCCTGTTTTCTCCCATGATCATTCAGGGGAATATCAATTTGACCTTGAAATCTGGTTTGGCGATTCCATTCGGTTTCTCCATGACGTACCAACAACAATCGTATTCCCTGATGATTCGGTCGCAAGGAAGGAAAAGTCTCTCCCATGTGTTGCGTCTGATTCATCGATTCTAGTTGGACTGGTTCATCTAAACCACCAGCAAAATTCAGTACACTAATGCCACAGTTAGATTGCTGTACGCAATGGTAGCGACTAGGAGGAATCCCCAAGGCTGTACTGATCAGAGCGCGATTAATGCCATTATGCCCCACTATCAGGATAGTTTCTCCTGGATGGCGTGACAAAATTTCTTGCCAAAATAACCGTGCTTGTTCATAGATAGCCAGGACAGGAAAATGTTCTCTTGTTCCTTCTCCATCCTTGACTAACATCCGCAGTTCATGGGGACGTTCTTTCCAGATGCGATAGTCTTCAGTAAACTTTTCCTTGACATCAGCACTAAGCATTTCTGCCCACAAAGGCAAATCAATTTCCATCAACTGATCGGCAATTTGCGGCGCAACAGAATTTGTAGAATCAGTTGCCAATTCACTATAGATAATATCGGCTGTTTTCTTGGCTCGCTGGAGAGGACTGCTATAAATAGCATTAAATGAAATATTGCTGAGGGCTTTTCCTACTTTACTGGCATCTGCACACCCTTTTTCCGTTAATCTTGACACATCGGTGCGTCCCTGGATTCGCCGCTCGGTGTTATAGCTGCTTTGTCCGTGGCGCACAATGATGACACGAGTCATCTATCTTGCCCTCCTATATCTAAAGGACTAATTCTACAACGATTGCAGCAGCTTACTTCAGAATAAATAAATAGCGCTTGTGGAGTGGGCATCCTACCATTGGTGTCAATAATAATATTTTTTATATTCAGCAAGTCCAAAAATTTTGCGGATAGCAAAGGCGATCGCGCAATGCTACCCGTTGTCAATGGTAATGGGGAATTACTTGACTTCGCTAGCTGCAAATTCAGTTACTCTACCTTTTCTCACTGCTAAGACGACATCGTAGGTTGCACAGTAGGCAATTGTCACATTATTAGCTTTATTGTAAAGATTGACTATCATCCCCGCACCACCTGCTTGAACAGCAATCGGTAAAAGGTCACCAAAAAAGAAACGGCGTAGTTGATCACCACTACCAAACTGTCCTTTATTCTTGATCAGTAAGTCAATTTGTTGTTGAGAAGTTAAACCCGTGGTATCTTTTTTTTCTGCGGCTGATGCTTGCACCAGTGAAGGATTCACCGCTTGGATGGGAATATCCCACACGGTTAACATCCCAGCTAGGGCAACACTTGTAAGCAACGATGAGGCAAGTTTCATTTGTTTTTCCTGAACTTTGGCTTTTTGAACTCACCAAAGCATCCCATCTGCACCTGAAGCTCATCTGAGATTCACCTATAATTTGTCTGATTTTATCCCTGCAAAACATTCAGTCTAAACTCAGCATTTTCTCATATTTATCTCACCTAGACTTAATTAACAAAGCCTAGTATCATTAACAGCGTTTTTATTACCGTGGTGTGATTGTGGCTAGTCAGAAGAAATGGCATCGTTTGATCGACAAGATTCCCGCACAAGCCTATCTCTGGCTAGCCATCTTGATTTTTGGAGGCTCTGGTGCAGTTACTCGCAAACTGACAGAAATCGGTTCCCAAAACTTAATAGATGGTCGCAATCCGATTTCGTTGTGTAATGTTTTATTTGTGGGAAATATCTGCGCTTTGATGGTTCTGATGTTGATCTATCGGCGACAGTGGAACAAAGCGACTTTGAGGCAAATATCCCGTCAGGATTGGTTGATTTTGACTGTAGTCGCCATCCTATCAGGAGCTGTTGCTCCTAGTTTAATTTTCCAAGCCTTGGAGTTAACGGAAGTTAACAATATTATTTTGGTTGGTAGATTGGAACCGCCGTTGATTTTGGCTTTATCGTTTTGGTTGCTGAGGGAACGGGTGAATATTTGGGAAATTGTCGGGGCGATCGCTGCATTCATTGGTGTGATTCTCGCTATCTTCCTTCAGACACCAGGACAAGAGATGATGAATATCGGCGGTTTCACTTTAGGACTAGGGGAATTTTTAACGGCGATCGCATCGGTAGCTGTAGCTGTGTCCACAATCATTAGTAAACAACGTCTTTCTCGTATCCCCATCGGAATCTACAACATCTTTCGGACTGCATTGGGAACTGTGATCTTTTTCTTGAGTGCAGTAATGCTTTATGGTATTGAGCATTTTATGGATATATTCTCACCTGTGCTGTGGCAGTGGATGTTGGTTTATGGCGTAGTAATTATCGTTTTAGGTCAATCTTTTTGGGTTCAGGGGTTGAGAAATTCCACTGTGTCTGTAGCTTCCTTAGTTGGCTCATTTACACCCATTGCAGGCATTTTAGCAGCTTATTTCATTTTAGGGGAAACTCCTACTTGGGGTCAATATATAGGCGGTAGCGTCATTTTAGTCGGGATATTTCTCAGCCAATTTGGTATTTGGCAACAGCAGCATCGTAGAGTTACCCCAGATGGCGTGAAATCTGCACCAGCCCAACAAGAGATAGAAGCAGAAATTGGATTTAAAGGAATTTGACATTTTAGTAGACAGATTCAGACCTAGGGCTGAACCGAGTTTTCCAGAGGTAATATAGGCTTGAGTCCAGAACTGATAATTTGTTAAGAAGTTGTATGAATCATGCTGACTCATTCTAGAATGCCTTCACTGCTGCTAACTTTTGCTCCTGGCTACTCAATCCCAAATCAATTCTTAGACCGAGGATCAGGCAGAAAACCGCACCCACGACTAATTTAGTTATTTCCTATGAAGGTGTTGATTCCTGATTTAACATCTCTGGTATTTCTGCACCTGCAACAATGCGATCATCGCGATCATCAGATTGAGAAAAGCCATCTAAGGCATCTTTGATAAATCCAGCTATGGGTACAGCAATTAACAATCCCAATAATCCGCCAATATAGGTTCCCAGCAACAAAGCAACTAATACCCATATTGGCCTCAGTCCTGTAAATCTACCTAAAAGACGCGGTGCGATCGCCTGGTCAATTAACTGGTCAGTGACCACAGCTACAGCTAAGACCTGAACTGCCAACCAAAAATTGTGTGATGCGATGATTAAAGTAATTAAACTGATACTAGCAATATCACCAAAGGGAATTAAGCTCAATATCCCCACGCCCAAACCAAATATTAAACCGAACTGGACTTGGAAAATTAAAAATATAGCTGTGAGTAAAACTCCCATCAGCGATGCCAAAGTTACCTGACCCAGCAAATAATTTTGAAAATTTTGCTGAAGCGATGTTTGTACTTTCCGAGTAAAACTCCAAGGTAATTTTTTAAATATTCCTTCCCAAATTCTTGGCCCATCTAATAGAATGTAAAAAGTCAATACTACTGTAATTAAAATATCAGAAACACTATCAATTGTTTCTATAACAATACTGAAAAGTTTATCAGTAAGATTCTCCAATTCATCTGGTAAACGCTCAGTAAATTGACTGATAATCTGACTAAAATTAATGTTTAATCCGTGGCTAATAGCCCAATTATCGAACAGTTGAATTTTTTGCTGACTGGCATCAATCCATTGCGGCAGTAATTTAGCCATTTCATTGAATTGTGGCAAAATAATGGGTAAGAAAGTTATCCCAAAAACCGCAAAAATTACCAAAGCAGATATCAATACTAAAGCTATTGCATAGTTCCGTTTAACACCAGCTTTTTGGAAAAACGCCACAGGATAATTCAAAATGAAAGCCAGCAAAGTTGCCAATATAAAAATTGTTACCAGAGCTTGAAAAGACTTTAGAAATGTAAATATTAGCCAAAAATTCAGAAATACTAGAGGAAATAGCAAAGTTAATATTAACCATTTCAGCAATTCTTTCAGTGAAATAGACATAACTAATAAGTAGGTGGGCGTAAATAAAGTTAACTAGCGGGGGTCGTCATTTGTCCTTTGTCATTGGTCATTGGTAAGGGTTTTATGGGTGTTTAATTTTCGTAATCTAGTTTGATTTTTCCATACCCACCTACTTATCCTAAATCAACTTAATATAGTAATCCTCTCTTATTTGTTTGACACCGATAGTTCAAATCCCCGACTTATCCAAAAATTCGGTGATATTTAAGAAATATAGTCATTCAAACTAACCTTCACTTTCCTTGAAAGCTAAAAATTGCTCCTGATTAATTCTACCTACCCGATAAAGGGTTTCTGTAATTTCCGAAAGAGTGAAAACTGCATGACCTCGATAACCATTGTCTAACAATCTAGCTTGCACACCATTTTCATGGTCAATCAAAACTACAATATCCTGAATATTCAATCCTGCTGACTTTAACTTCTCAGCACCTTCCATCACACTTTTACCACTGATCAGAATATCATCAACCACCACCACAGTTTCCCCAGGATAAAAATTACCCTCAATTAACCTCCGACTTCCGTGTGCTTTTACCTCCTTACGGGGATAAATCATCGGACAATGGAGACGCAAGGATAAACCAGTCGCAGTTGGCAAAGAACCATAGGGAATACCTGCTAAACGGTCAAAATTCAGAGAATTCAAAATCTCCTCATAAGCACTAAGAACTTGATTAAAAATTTGGGGATTAGAAATAATTTTTCGTAAATCAATGTAATAAGGAAAAGTCGCTCCCGATGCTTGCACAAAATTGCCAAACATAATACAACCAATATCATAAAGTTGTAAAATCAAATCTTGTTGGGGATGCTGATTCACAACATCAACATCAGGCAACCACACAGCACAGGTAGAAGCATCACGAACAATTTCAGTTTTTGCTTGATTAATTTCTGCACATAAAACCTCGATATTTTCCGCTAATTTTGGTTGATTCAACATATCTTGAGGAACAGGAATCAATAAACCATCACCATTAGCACTCAAGCCAGCTGCTAAAATTTGATTCAGATTACACCCCTCTGCCCAAATACTCCGCGCCATAATTATCCTCTCAGGCGCAACTGCCCGAATTAGCGCTAAAACTTCAGGATTTGTAGTACCTACTTCCAACCCCAATTGTTCTGGAGTCCCCCAATTTTTTGACTCCTTGACTACCTGCAAATAAAGAGGTGATTCATTTGTGGGATATTGTTGTAAAGCTTCTGCGCCTACATTAGAAGTACAACATAAAATAAATACCGCTTTATCAGGGTAAACTAAAAACGGTGCTACATGGTCTTGACCTGTATAAGGGCTGAGAGTAATGGCATCTATATTCCATTCTGTAAATACCGCACGAGCAAAAACAGTACTGGTATTTAAGTCGCTATGTTTAGCATCTAAAATAATTGGGATATGACTGGGAATAGCCGCTAAAGTTTTTTGCAGCAGTTCTAAACCCGGAACTCCCAAAGCTTCATAGAATCCTAATGTTGGCTTATAAGCACAGACAAAATCAGCCGTTTCATCAATAATAAATTGTAACCAATTATGCAAATCAGAGATAACATCCTGAGATTTATAATGCCTTGGCATCATCTCTGGATTTGGATCAAGTCCTACAAAAAGTAAGCTTTGATTTTGCAATATACAACCCTGTAATTTATCAAAAAAGTTCATTTTTATGATTACCTAAATTAGGATGTTTTCTGAATTAAAAGTCCCTACAGTCCTGCAAACCAGTCATAACCCTGATCTTCCCAGTAGCCCTTAAACGGGGATAAACTACTCAAAAGCGAGATTTTAGTTACCCACTTACTCTGCTTATAACCAAGTTTAATCGGAGAAGCTAAACGTAAGGGCGCACCATTATCAACTGGTAAAGCTGCACCGTTTTTCTCATAAGCTAACAAAGTCTGAGGATGTAAAGCTGAAGCTATATCCCAACTTTCATAGTAACCATCCGCAGATTTAAAAGAAGCAAACTGGACATTAGCTTGAGGTTCAGCAAGAGCGATAATTTCTCGTAGACATACACCACCCCACTGCACTATGGCCGCCCAACCTTCAACACAAACATGGCGAATAATCATAGAAGTTTGGGGTAAAGCTTGAATTTCAGCCAAGCTGAGGTTAAGAGGATTGTTAACTTCACCATCAATAATTAATCGATATTTATCAGGGTCAATAATTGGCGTATTTCTGAAGGTATTAATGATCAATTCCTCTGGTTTAACTTGACTAAGTGCAAACTCTGGAACAGGCTTTTGGGGTTGAAATATTAATTGTCCAACTTTGCGATTTAGTGGTTCAGAAAGTGGTCCGACTATATCTTCAAATGCTTGTGTACCACAGCTACCTAGCAGTAAACTTATGCTGGATAATCCCGAAATTTTGAGAAATTGACGACGCTGTATGTAATGTAAATTCATATATTTTTGGCTAAGTTAGTAAAATAGGTAAAACAAGATTCATGCTCCCTCTCCTTAATAAGGAGAGGGTTGGGGTGAGGTTTTTTATGACTTTCTAAACAAGTGAGACAAAATTGATGAAATTAATTTACCAAAACATAGATTCGGTAAGTTGAGAACCTCCTGCTTTTCTTCCTAATAATGAGTGAATAATTGTAAAGATAATTACCATTGGCACTGACGAAAAATGCACAATTCTTAATGCTTGCCAATCGCCAAACATATCGACAATCCAGGGAAATTGGGCGGGTTTATACATACCTACCCCTGTAAGTAATGCTAACAGTAAAATGGGAATAATTGCTGTATATATGATGCGATGCCACGCATAAGCTAAACGCTGAGGATTTTGAGCTTTTTGTAATGCTTTGAGGTCTTTCACACCCACAAATCTATGTCGCCAGCGTCGAGTAATTAAGACATAAATTCCGTACCACAGCAGATTTAGTGAGAATAACCACATAGCTGCAAAGTGCCAGTGTCTACCTCCCGCTAACCAACCTCCTAATGTAAATATGGGGGGAATGTGTAAACCAGCACGTCCACCAAATACGGGGTTGGCATTGTAAATTTGTAGCCCACTGGTGAGCATGAGAAATAGGCTAATGATATTAACAGAGTGGAAAATCTTCGCCCCTATGGCTTGATTATGTAATTTTGGTTGGGGAGAGGGCAGGTTTGAAGTCATTGATTAATTAAATATAAAGTTTACTTATCTTGATTTTCTTATCCTACGCTTCAGTGAAGATAATGGGAATTTAATTGAGTGGAAAATCTTCGAGATGCTATCCTAGCAGCTGGTTAGTTAAAACTGATCATAATTCTCAGTCGCCTCTTTTTTGTAAGTTTGTGCCTTTGTGCTGAAAAAATAATAAGATTAACCACTAAGACACCAAGATACTAAGGGACTGACAATTAAAAAAATATTCCATTGCTGAGGTAGGCAGGGGAGCAGGGAGCAGGGGGGATAAAGAACAAAGATGGTCTGATGAAATGGGGCAATTTATTTTCTGGAAATCCCTAAGATACCAAGTTTCAAGAGGTGAGATAATCGTTGGAAAGACTATTAAAGATAGCCAAAATTATTGATGTCTGTACTGAACGCATTGGTAAATTGACCGTTTGGCTGGTGCTTGTCATGGTCATACTTGGCGTATGGAATGTTATGGGACGATACTTGGGGGGGTTTATTGGCATTAATTTAACTTCTAATGCTTACACAGAAGCCCAATGGTATATTTTTGATTTAATTTTTTTGTTGGGTGCGGGCTACACCTTAAAGCACAATGAACACGTCCGCGTTGATGTGTTTTACAGCAATTGGCCGCCTCGGCGAAAAGCGCTGGCAGACTTGCTGGGGACAGTATTATTTCTCATTCCATTCTGTATGATGGTGATATTTTTTTCTTGGGATACCATCTTGGCATCGTGGCAAATTCTCGAAACATCGCCAGATCCTGATGGTTTACCCCGCTACCCCATCAAAACCATGATTATTGTCTCCTTTGTCTTGTTGATTTTCCAGGGAATTTCTCAGGGAATCAAAAATTTGGCAATTATTCAAGGCAGATTAGAACCCCAGGAGGAAAATCATGACACTGGATTATGAATGGCTGGGGCCAGTGATGTTTGCTGGGGCGTTAGTGCTGCTATCGCTGGGATATCCTGTAGCTTTTTCTCTGGGTGGGGTGTCAATTTTATTTAGCATTTTGGGAATTTCACTAGGTGTATTTGACCCGGTGTTTCTCACTGCTATGCCCCAGCGCATTTTTGGGATCATGGCAAATTCCACTCTGTTAGCTATCCCTTATTTTATCTTTATGGGGTCGATGCTGGAGAAATCTGGGATAGCTGAGAATTTGTTAGAAACAGTGGGGATTGTGTTGGGACGCTTACGTGGCGGACTAGCTTTAGCTGTGGTGTTGGTGGGTTCGCTGTTGGCAGCAACTACTGGTGTGGTAGCGGCAACTGTAGTGACGATGGGTTTAATTTCCCTGCCGATTATGCTGCGCTATGGATACAACAAACAATTAGCTACTGGTGTGATTGCGGCATCGGGTACTCTGGGGCAAATTATCCCGCCGAGTGTTGTGTTGGTGGTACTGGGCGATCAGTTGGGGATTTCGGTTGGTGATTTATTTATCGGTTCCCTGATTCCCGGTTTGATGATGTCGGGTGCGTTTGCCCTTCATGTGCTGATTGTGGCATTTTTAAAGCCAGATTTAGCACCGGCTTTGCCGGCTGAGGTGCGAGAAATTGGTGGAAAAGCTTTGGGAAAACGGATAGTTCAGGTGATGCTGCCACCGTTGATTCTGATTTTATTGGTTTTGGGAAGTATCTTTTTTGGCTTTGCTACACCGACGGAAGCGGGGGCTGTGGGTTGTGCTGGTGCGATCGCACTAGCGGCTACAAACGGTCAACTTACCTTAGAATCTCTGCGTCGGGTTTGTGATACGACTTTAAAAATCACTAGCATGGTGCTGTTTATTCTGTTGGGTTCCACAGCCTTTAGTTTAGTATTCCGGGGATTGAATGGCGATCAATTTATGTTCGATGTCCTCGCTAATCTTCCCGGCGGTACCATCGGCTTTTTGATTGTCAGCATGGCAACGGTATTTATTCTCGGCTTTTTTATCGACTTTTTCGAGATTGCCTTTATTGTTATACCTTTATTTGTGCCAGTAGCCCAAGAATTAGGCATTGACTTGGTTTGGTATGGTGTGATTTTGGGAGCAAATCTGCAAACTTCCTTCCTCACACCTCCCTTTGGTTTTGCGTTGTTTTACCTGCGTGGTGTTGCACCGCCAGAAGTCACCACCTCTGACATCTATCGCGGTGTTATCCCATTTATTTTGCTGCAATTACTAGTTTTAGTCTTAATCATTGCTTTCCCCGGTATTGTGAGTTTTTTACCTAACTTGGGCAAGTAAGGATTGGGGATTGGGTACTAGGTTAGAGAATTTTTTCCCCCTGCCCCCTGCACCCTGCCTCTTTTCCACTCCCTAACTATTGGACATGGCAAAATTGGCATAACTCAATTCATTAACACGGTTCCAGTCGAAAACTTGTTTACGGAAGCCTTTCCACTGTTCATAAACTTCTTTGAAAGTTGCGTCTTTACTAGCATTTTCCTCCAAAAATTCAAAGGAGGCTTTTTGAGATGCTTGCATAATTTCTGGGCTGAAGGAAACTAATTTAGTCCCGCCGGCGGTCAATCTCGCCAGTGCTTGACCATTCAAGGCATCGTATTCAGTCAGCATATTTATGTTGGCTTCATGAGTCGCTGTCTTGAATATGGCTTGGTATTCTGGGGGCAATTTGTCCCAAGCACTACGGTTAACTAGTACTTCTAATGTGGGGCCTGGTTCCCACCAGCCTGGATAATAATAAAATTGCGCGGCTTTGTTTAAACCCAGTTTCTCATCATCGTAAGGGCCTACCCACTCGGCTGCATCAATTGCGCCCCGATCTAGTGCTAAGAAAATTTCGCCTCCTGGTAAGACTTGCACACTCACACCCATACGAGATATGACTTGTCCCCCGATTCCGGGAATACGCATTTTTAAACCTTGAAGGTCGGCAACAGTGTTAATTTCTCTTTTAAACCATCCTCCCATCTGCGCCCCAGTGTTACCAGCTGGAAAGTTAATGATATTGAAGTCGCTATAGATTTTTTGCATGGCTTCTAGTCCCCCGCCATGATAAAGCCAAGAGTTCTGCTGTTGGGCATTGAAGCCGAAGGGTACTGAGGTGGCGAAGGCTAAAGCTAAGTTTTTACCGATGTAATAGTAACTGGCTGTGTGTCCGCATTCCACTGTTCCCGCTTGCACCGCGTCCATGACTTGCAACCCTGGAACCACCTCACCCGCGGCAAAGGGTGTAATGGAGAAACGTCCGTTGGTCATTTCTTTGACTCGTTTGGCAAGTATATCTGCACCGCTAAAAATCCCTAGAGATTTAGGCCAGCTGGTGGCCATTCGCCACCGGATATTGGGCTGTCCAGTTTGCACATTGGCGGCGGTTTGGGTGCGCGCACAGGAACCTAATGTGGCAGCAGTTGCAGTGGCGATCGCAGCTGTGTGGAGAATTTTTCGACGTTTCATGATGCTTGGTACTAAATTTTGAGAGTAATACGGTAATTTACCAGTTTTTTGGAGTTGATTGATACTGAAAATCAAAGAACCCCATTGAAGAGGCAGGGGAGCAGGGGGGAGTTAAGAGGCAGGGGTGCAGGGAGCAGGGAGCAAGGGGGAGTTAGAAATTATTTTAAACTTCCGCTTACTTAACAACCTTCCTCTTTTCCCCTGCACCCTTTCCTGTTCTTTCCTTTACGCCCACTGACTTAATGTCACTTTTGCAAAACCAGATGAAAGGAATTTAAATACCCTGTGATGGTTCTGGCTAAAGTTGGCTGCTGTTTTTTGCTGGCGATCGCCATTACTTGATACAAACGACCCTCGGCAACATACATTCTGTTTCTGGTGATTTTGCCGCTAGCGTTGACATACTCAATTTCTTTGCCAGGATGACCATTAGAACTCACAATGTTACGCTGACGAACTAAATTACTGTTCGTCGTTTTTAAAGCCATATCCCTGGCATCATCCAGTATGGTTTGGGGAGCAGTCATTTGAGCGTAACTGTAAGGAAAATCATTATAAACAACCAAGTATGCTACTTCTTGGTTTGGGGGTTCGGCAACAAACATTTCTAAGTTAATTTCCCCCATGTAGGTTTTTTGGATTTGAGTATTCCTGTCTGGCTGTCCGGGCATCAAAACAGTAAAGCGTCCGTCTGGGGCATTGAATACCGCCCATTGTGGCTGTACAACTGGAGGCTGGGGTTTACTTGCTTCTACTAGGGCAGAACCACCACAGATAACAGTGGCGGTGATGAGTGGTAACAAAACTCTAATAGTCATAATTCTAGCCCTCACGTATGCAGATATTACCGATGCTAGTTGTTATAACCTAGCGGCACGTAAAGCTGCACCAATTAGCCCCACTTGTTGATTGAGAATAATATACACGGGTATTTCTTCCAGTAGGGGACGCATTCTGCCTTTTTGGCTGAAGTTTAAGAGAAAATTGCCATTTTGCAGCATAGTTTGGATTTTGGGCGCAATCCCACCAGCAATATATAAGCCGCCGTATGGTAATAATTTGAGGGCTAGATTGCCGGCTTCTGCACCGTAAATGTCTACAAATAATTTCAAGGTTTGTACCGAAAGGCGATCGCTTCCTTGGATTGCAGCTACACCAATAGCCGCACCTGGATCAACGCTTTTTTCCTGCTGTCCGGCTTCTTGTTCCCAGGTTCTGACGATTTGGGCGATTTCTGGGGATTCGCTGGATATTTTGCGATCGCGCAAAAATTGGTAAATTGCCACAACTCCCTGTCCCGAAACTACCCTTTCTACAGAAACACGCTGGATATCATGTTTATCCAGTAAATATTTCAATAGCTGAAATTCCAACTCGCTGCGGGGGGCAAAATCAGCGTGTCCGCCCTCTGAGGGAAAGACTTGATAGTAGTTGCCCTGTTTAATTAAAAATCCTTGTCCTAAGCCAGTACCAGCCCCAATAATCGCAATCGGTGCTTCTAATTTGTGTTTACCAACTTGCAAAGTCAGCAAATCTTGTTTACTCAAACCGAAAATGCCGTAACCCACAGCCGCAAAGTCATTAATTAGGCACATCGAATCAATGCCCAATTCTTGTTTTAAGCGGTCGGTATCGAGAAACCAGGTTAAATTGGTCAGCTTGGCTGTATTATCTACCACTGGCCCGGCGATCGCAAAACAAGCCTTTTGTGGCACAGGCGTATTAGCCTTGATCAGAAACTGCTGCACTAACGGTACTAAATCTGGAAAATCCCCACTGCGGTAAGTTTCCTCATAAATAGTCTGTAACTCTTGTGAGTCTGATGCATCCACCAACCGCAAAATAGTTTTCGTGCCGCCAATGTCTCCGGCTAGTAACAAGGTCATACAATTTTAGATTTTAGATTTTAGATTTTGGATTTTGGTTTGACCCACAGATAAATCTAGTACAAGTCGGCTTAAATAAACAGACTATGCAAAATCAATGAAAAGCCTATTTTCTGTAGAGTAAACCCAGGATGGAGAGAGTTATTATTTAAGCAAATCGAATCACTGACTCGATCTCTGTCAAATGAGAAGTATCTCCCTTTAGTTCTAGCAACCATTCCGGGCCTTGGCGCACCACTTTCACTAGGGAACATAAAGAAGCCTTAACTTCTGTTTTGGCAATATCTCCTACTAGCCCCATAGCTGCCCCCAGTACAGATGCACCATGTCCTACCAGCAAAATATCCTGGGGATAGCATTCAGTCGCCAAGCATCTAGCCGTTTGTCCAGAACGTTCCCGCACTTGTTCGTGAGTTTCCGGATATTGCGCCGTGATCCGCGGGATGTAGGTAGTATCAATTCTGGGGAATAATTCTGCTAAAGCTGGAATTGACAATCTTTCTGGTTCTTCAGTCATCCAGTCCGGATTTAGCCACTCACTCAAACCTGTTTCTAGTTTAATCGGTAAATCTAAAACTTCTGCAACGGCGTTGGCTGTTTGTACAGTCCGCAGAAATGGGGAAGCAAAAATATGAGCAATTTTTTCTACTTGCAAGCGTTGAGCTAACTGCTGTGTTTGCACCATACCATCATCAGACAAGGGTGGATCATAACGTCTTTGGGCGGTGAGAAACCAGTCAGGGTTTACGAAATCGAGGCGATTAGCGTGTCTTGCAATCCAAACTATTTGATTCATGAGAGAATTTAATATATTTCCCGTAGGCTAAAGCCTGGGGCTACACGAAATAAAACCACGCCTGAGCGGGCTTCCAATTCAATATACTCTGATGTTGAGTAACTTTGTCTAGCACCAAGCCACTCAGGATATCAGTCCTAGTTTTATGTTGGTTTTTCATATTAATCGTAAATTAGCAATTTTAATTAGGCTTTTTCAGCTTTTAGCAGTTGTTCTTATAGGCATACAGTTGGGTATTTCGTAATCGGAATTTATGCAAATACCAGGAAAAATTTAATTACCTATTGAGGGCTACATCTTGGTACAAAATCAGGTAATGAGTGAAAAACTCCAAATAAAAAAACACTCCACCAGCTAATACCAATTTAATATAAAGATGCATAAATAGAATTTAATCATAAATCCGGTTCCCCTCCTCGCTTGCGGGGAGGGGCTAGGGGTGGGGTCGAAATAATATGCAGCCTCACAAATAATTGGTATAACGCAAAAAATCTCTCAAACTCTCATAACTCGGTCTCCTCTGTGCCTCTGATGTAGCCTTCGGCAAGCTACGCTAACGTTTCTTTGGGTAATTTATTTTTTGCAATTCCCTTATCTGATTTGACACACAACATTTGATTACCATTCTTTTGAAATTCATAAGCAACTTGCTTAACTTCTACCGCATATCCCCGTTGTTCTAATTCATTGATGATTGGTTGTAGCCAGGGAGATAATTCACCAGATAATTGTAACAGTGGAAAAATGCGTACTTCCTTGGCAACTCGGCACATTTCCCCAATTGATGCTAAATGAAACTCTGCTGAAAGTTGCTCAGAATAGGTAAATAATAAGTGAGAACACAAAGCTAAATCAAATTGATTTGTGGCAAAAGGTAAAACAGGTAATTCATCTTTTCGATAACGGCTTTGATTAATTCCGTTAGGGAAATTTTCTAAAAATTGACCCATTGCTTTCATGCGAATTTCACCCATCATCTCTGGTGACTGAATATTCTGCCAAACATAGCATTCTTGATTGTCTTTCACACCTTGGATAACTATTTCATAAGTGTCTTGAATGCGTTGAGTAATTTCATCAGCGGTGAATTGATAAACCGGGTCACAAGAAATAACTTTGTAGCCTTGAAGTGTCATTTCCGCATTGAAACTAGCAGGACCACCAGCACAATCGAGTATATTCAATTTTAATTCTTCAGGACTTAAATCAAACATCTGGGTATATTCCAGCATTGAACGTCCCCAAGGAATGATGCTTTCTAATTTCATCCCCATTTAGTATTTACCTCTACAACTTTAACTAGCCAAAGTAGGGTGTGCTGTCGCGCAACGCAACGCACAATCAACAGTTTATAGGAATGATGGGCGCTAATTTGCCCAAAAATACAGGAACTACTCCCCTATCTTCTCCCCAAATCGTTGCATAAAGCGGCGGTCAATCCCATCTTTCCAGCACCAGAAGAGTTGATGCGGTGGTGTAGTTAAAGATCCTTTGGAAGCGATCGCACGTTTATTACCAGTACCAATTAAACTGAGATATTGTCGCTGTGGTCGATAGGGTTTGAGTGGCTTACCTAATAAAGTCCTTTGTAAATTCTCAAACAATGGCTGACCTTGGCGCACAGCAAACACTCCAGCTTTGGGACGAGGATGATTTACCATAGTGGCGATGTCACCCGCAGCAAATACTTCTGGGTGAGTTTGAGATTGTAATGTATCTTCTACCAAGATAAATCCTAGCTCATCAGTAGCCAGTCCTGTAGTTTTTAACCATTGGGGTGCAGATGCTTGTGTTACCCAAAATATTTTATGGGACTCTACTAATAACCCAGATTCACATTTAATCTCAAACATTTCTTCAGTTTCTTTGTTAGCTAATGTGCTAGACAGTGGTGCAACTTGGCAAACCGTTTCCTCTAGATGCAAATTGATACCGCGCTTCATTAAAATCTGCTGAAATTGGTACTGCACTGAATGATGATAATTAGGCAACAGTGTTTCATGACGCTGGAATAAATGAACTTTCAAATTTTGAATTGGTTGCTGATTTTGTTGCAAGATTCCATGTAAATGAGTTTGCATCGATAGCGCTAACTCCACACCGCCAGCACCACCACCCACAATAGCTATACTAATCGGTTTTTGGGGATTTTTGGCTACACGTTCTAGTAGCTGATACCAATGTTCCAATAATTTAGGTACTGGTTTAGCCGCAATTGCATATTCTGTGGCACCTAATACAGATATAGTGGCTGGATTACTGCCAATATCAATAGACAAGACATCAAATTTTACGGCTGCACGGTTAGCACAAATCACTTTGTGGTTTTTCAAATCCAGTCCTACTGCTCTATCAATATAGAACTGTGCTTGAGCAAAGTTAGCCAATTTTTGTAAATCAATGTGGCATTCTTCATGTCTATAAAATCCCGCAATGTGTCCTGGTAGCATCCCAGAGTACGGTGTCTCTGGATCTGGGCTAATCAAGGTCAAACCTACTCCAGGCAAAGGATTCATGCCAAACATTTCTAATACAATGGCATGGCTATGTCCGCCACCAATTAACACTAAATTTTTGATTATAGGTTGAGGATTTTTTTGCATCTGTATACTAAGGCTAATTTATTTATTTAGTCATGATTTATATTTGATCCTACCATTGATCATCTTTTTTGCTGTTCATTGATTATTTTGCTATTTAATTTAAAGAATAATATACAGGCTAGTTTTTTAATGCATTTGTTTCCCCTTAAAGCGACAAAATTACTAATATATATAAAACAATTCCTCCGAATTGACTTATACAAATTTATACCATGAATCATGTCTGGAGAAGTTCGTGTTAGTTATATTCATCAAGAAAAATGTGATAAATTCTATTATTTCAAACACAAAAAATCATTAAATTTACTAATGTTTAAATCTATCTTTACCAGCACAATAGTATACATTAGTAAATCTTTTAAAGAATATCTGTATGTTGATGGCAATTATTAATACTTACCAAACAGTAAAACGGCATTTAGCTAGAAATCAGATATCATTTATAAACATCATCCTGGGGATAGTTGTTAGCCAAGAAAAAGCCCTGAATTTGACATTTGCCAGGTTGCAAAACCATTTATTTACAGTAGCGAAACATCTTAATCATGAAAAAATGGAGAACAGACTAGCAGGAATTCATGATTTAGAGCAATTTTCTCAAAATTACCCGCAATATCATTGGGAAATAATGGAACTGCTGACCAATTTTGTGCAAAATTATGCTGCTGAGAGCAATCGCTCACCAACAATTCCTCCAGATATTCAAGTAGCCCTGACGGTAATTGGGAGAAGGGATACTAATCAAGACGAGTCAGACGGACAACTGGATTTGAGTCACACAGATATGAGAGGGGCTAATCTGAATCAAGCAAACTTAGAACTGACAAATCTTTATCAAGTTAATCTCTCTCAAGCTAACCTTTCTGGGGCTAACCTGTCTGGCGCAATTCTCAGTGCTGCTAACCTCTGTGAGGCGAATCTTTCTGGGGCTAACCTGTCTGGCGCAATTCTCAGTGCTGCTAATCTCTCTGGGGCTAACCTGTCTGGCGCTAATTTGCAGCAGGCTAACTTATATCTAGCAAATCTACACGGAGCGACTCTCAGTGATGCCATACTCAAAGGAGCCAATCTCCGAGAAGCCAATTTTGGATGACACAGTGTGCGATCATCGCTTTACCCTCATAGAGGCGATCGCCTGATTAATCTAGCTGATCAATTAATTTACTGTCATATTTAATACAGTTTAACCCATAAAAATAGTATTAGTTAAGTCTGATGGTATATGTTCAAAAATCCGAGGTTATGGGGCATATTCAAATTTTAAGCTAAATGATATACTAATTTTTCCTAAACTCTAAGTAATAATTCTGTGTCGTGAGGAATATTACTGCTATGTCTGCTTATAAGACAGACAAATTCTGGCGTTGGTTGATAGCTATAACAGTTATATTTGTGCTTTCACTGACTCTGATTGTTTTTGCATTGTCCTACCTTGAGGAATTGACAGTTGACCAACGAATTCAATATAGAACTCAGGTATTAACAACCACTGCGATAATTTTTTTGGGATTGACAGTGTTGATTAATGCTTACTATTCAGCAAAGCGTGCGGACGCTATGCACAAAAATACCTTAGCGGTGGAAAAAAGCAACGAAATTAGCATACAAAATTCCCAACACAGTCAAGACAACCTGATTGTAGAACGCTTTATGGGGGCGATTACCCAGCTTGGTCATGAAAAAATTGAAACCCGAACAGGTGCAATTTATGTTTTAGAAAGAGTTGCACAGGATTTTCCTAAAGAACACTGGACAATTATGGAAATCCTCACTGCTTTTGTGCGGGAAAATGCTCCCATTCAAACAAAGGAAGAGCAACAAAAACTGGAAAATTTACAACCAATCTACTTGGGTAGACCCAAAAGCCGGGTGCGTCGGACACAAAAGGAGGACGTGAACAGCGGCGAAGTCATTCCCAAAATGCGTCGGGATATTCAAGCCGCCCTGACTGTGATTGGTAGGCGTAATTCTTTGTTAGAAGAGGAAAATCAAAAACTAGATTTACGTCATACGGATATCCGGCGAGCCGACTTGCTGGAAGCGAACTTAGAAAGAGCCGATTTGCGTGGCTCTAACCTTTGTGGCGCTGACTTGCGCGGTTCTTACCTGTGTGAGGCTAATCTCGACGGCGCTCAACTAACTGGCTCTATTCTTTATGCAGCCAACCTGCTGAAAGCCAACCTGAATCGAGCTAACTTCTGTTGGGCTAACCTGAATCATGCTAACCTTTCTGGGGCAAATTTACGCGGAGCCAATCTTTTGGGAGCAAGTCTGCGTGCTGCTAACCTCTCTGGGGCTAACCTTTATAAAGCCAACTTGCAACAGGCGATATTGAAAGTTGCTAACCTCTCTGGAGCGAAGTTGTTTTTAGCTAACTTGCAATGGGCGAAGCTGGGTAAAGCCAATCTGCAATTTGCCGGTTTAATTGGAGCCAACCTCCAAGGGGCGAACCTGAATGGGGCGAACCTGAATGGGGCGAACCTGAATGCTGCTAAATTGCAACAAACAGAAATCATTTTTGCTGACCTCACCGAAGCCAGTTTTGCTGAAGCTGACTTAGATAAAGCCAATCTGATGGGATCAGACCTGAATAAGGCTAGTCTTTATCAAGCTAATCTCTCGGATGCTAACCTCATGGGAGCGAACCTCTCGGATACTAACTTTTGTGATGTCAAACTGGAAGGGGCAATTCTGACAGGGGCCAAAAATGTCGAGTTACAACAGATGAGGATGGCGGTTGGCGATCGCACAACTCGTCTACCTGATTATTTGGAAGCTCCTGTACATTGGCGGCAATCTGTGTGATCATCCGCAGTATTAGTTATTTGGGTGCATCCTACCATTTATATTTATTCTGGCCTGATTGATTGTTTTTATAGCTTGTATAGTTAATGGTGAACTTTGAGACTTCACTGATTAAGATGAGTAATTTCTCGATCCCCATAGATTATTCGATTGTTTCTCACTCAAGAAAAACCTTTATTCTAAGTTTTTAATAAGTTTTGCTTATAGTATTAATTATTTGCATTAAATTTATTTAACATCCATAACCTTTTGTCTATGAAATCAATTTAATATTTCTTTTATATTTAAGTTAGTCAATGAATCATATTGACCCACGAGGCTGTAAACTATCTTTAACGCCATGAAAATTAGCTGTTAGAAAAACTTGTATTTATGTAAGTTTTTTTGCTCAAGTTTTTTAGATGTCTTGGATCTAAGCTTTGTCTATGAGTGATTCGTATTCAGCGAATCGCCACGTATAAAAAAATAGCGTCTGCTGCTTTGCAAAGAATTAAACCTTTCTTGGCTGAATTTTTCATGCTCATAAAACATCAAACTTCCTGAAAGTAGCTGGCAATTTTCAAAAATCCAAATCTTACTATTTTGCTAACCAAAACCCCAGTATGACATTAACTAATACTATCCATTTTAGAAACTTACGCGGCGATTTATTTGGTGGTCTGACTGCCGCTATTGTTTCCTTACCGCTAGCATTAGCGTTCGGTGCCGCTTCCGGTGCTGGGCCTGCTGCTGGTCTTTATGGTGCAGTTTGTGTAGGCTTTTTCGCCGCCTTATTTGGTGGGACACCAACCCTGATTTCTGAACCCACTGGGCCGATGACCGTAGTCATGACTGCCATTGTCAGTTCCATGATTGCCAATAACCCAGAAAATGGCTTGGCAATGGCATTTACAGTAGTTATGCTAGCCGGGTTATTTCAAATTGTATTGGGAGTATTCAAGCTGGGTAAATATATTACCCTCATGCCCTACAGCGTAATTTCCGGCTTCATGTCTGGGATTGGAGTCATCCTGGTCTTGTTGCAAATTGCTCCTTTTCTGGGTCAATCCAGTCCTAAAGGTGGCGTATTAGGAACGGTGCAAAATTTACCCCAGCTGTTCGCAAATATTAATCCTGTGGAAACAGCTTTGGGAGCGATGACTTTGGCAATTATTTTCTTAATGCCATCTAAAATCAAGCGCCTTGTTCCACCACAATTAGTGGCATTAGTATTAGTAACAATAGTTTCCCTGGTATTTTTCGGGGATGTTGACATCAGACGGATTGGCGAAATCCCAATGGGACTGCCAACATTGCAAATACCTACCTTCAATGCATCACAAATCACAGTGATGCTCGTTAATGCGGCAATGTTGGGAATGTTGGGTTGTATTGATACCTTGTTAACAGCAGTCATTGCAGATAGTTTGACTCGTACTGAACACAAGTCTGATAAGGAATTAATTGGTCAAGGTATCGGTAACGTCATATCTGGTTTATGTGGTGGACTCCCTGGTGCTGGTGCAACTATGGGAACGGTAGTTAACATCCAGACTGGTGCGAAAACGGCTGTATCTGGTTTGACTCGTGCTTTGATTTTACTGGTTGTAGTTTTGTGGGCTGCTGTTTTAACTCAACCTATCCCAATGGCAGTATTGGCTGGTATTGCTCTTAAGGTGGGGATTGACATTCTAGACTGGAGCTTTTTGAAACGCGCTCATCATGTATCCCTGAAGGGTGCGCTGATTATGTACGGTGTCATGTTCTTAACCGTATTCGTTGACTTGATCGTGGCTGTGGGCGTGGGAGTTTTCATTGCCAATATCTTAACTATCGAACGTCTTTCTCAGTTACAGTCTCAGGATGTAAAGACCATTACCGATGCGGATGATGCCATTGTTTTGAACGATGAAGAGAAGCAATTACTTGATCAAGCTAATGGACGTGTCCTATTATTCTACTTGAGTGGACCAATGATCTTTGGAGTTTCCAAAGCGATCGCTCGTGAACATTCAGCAATGGCAGACTCAGATGTGCTGATTTTAGATATCAGCGATGTCCCCATGTTGGGTGTAACAGCTTCCTTAGCAATTGAAAATGCTATCCAAGATGCTCATGAGCAAGGTCGTCAAATATTAGTTGTTGGTGCAGCTGGCAAAGTGAAACGCCGCTTAGAAAAATTTGGCATTGAGAAATTTGTACCTTCACATCATTTCTTTATGAATCGTTCAGAGGCACTTAAGCAAGCTTTGGCTTTAATTGATCCTTCTGCCCTTAATAAAAATGTTGCTGCTATTAGTGAATATGGCTCCACAGCCAGTGAACCTGATACCTACGGATATCAAAGTTAATTAAGCAGGTGGGCGTAACAGAAGTCAAAAGTCAAAAGTCAAAAGTCAAAATTGAAATACTTGCTGTGAATGGGTTTTGGAATTTTGTTATGTCCTAAGCACCTTGGCGGTTGCTATAACTACCCACCCTTTCACTATTACTTTTGGATTTCTTCCAGGACTCTATCTAACCACAGCATTCATCAACACAACAGACAGAAAACATGATGTTCTCCGAATCAATAATTAACCTCGTGTGGCAAAATCCTTTACTTGCAACCACAAACGAAGCCGAAAATGCCCCTATTGTCTTAGCTGGTGTATTACTCAGTTTAATAGTCATTTATCTTGCCAGTAAAATTGGCGGTGAATTGTCCAAAATGATCGACTTACCTCCCGTTTTAGGTGAGTTAATTGGTGGCGTGGTGGTAGGTGCTTCGGCACTAAATTTAGTTGTATTTCCTGATAGTGGTGCAGCAGCTTCAGACTCCACCATTATGACTATCCTGCAATTTATTAACGACATCAGTCCCGAAGCAGTCACATCAATTTTTCAAAGCCAGAGTGAAATCGTTTCCGTTCTCGCTGAACTGGGTGTGATTATTCTGTTATTTGAAATTGGGCTAGAATCAGACTTAAAAGAATTGCAAAAAGTCGGTTCTCAAGCGGTAGTCGTCGCTTGTGTTGGAGTGGCTGTTCCGTTTGCGGCTGGGACTACAGGATTAATGTTGCTCTTTCATGTCCCAGTCATTCCAGCGATTTTTGCTGGTGCAGCACTGACAGCTACTAGTATTGGTATTACCTCCAAAGTCTTGTCAGAAATTGGTCAATTAAAATCTCGTGAAGGTCAAATTATTGTCGGTGCAGCAGTCATTGATGACATTTTAGGCATCATTGTGTTGGCAGTAGTTGCGAGTTTGGCTAAAACTGGTGAAGTTGACATTCTAAACGTAATTTATTTGATTGTCAGTGCTACAGTCTTTCTCATTGGTGCGATTTTATTAGGCAAATATTTCAATCAAACTTTTGTGGCCATTGCCAATAAATTGCAAACGCGAGGAAACTTAATTATCCCGGCTTTAATCTTTGCCTTCTTCATGGCTTTTCTGGGTAATGCCATTCATTTAGAAGCTATCTTGGGTGCATTTGCGGCTGGTTTAGTGTTGGATGAAACCGATAAACGCAAAGAGTTAGATGAACAGGTTAAACCAATTGCTGATATCTTAGTTCCAGTTTTCTTTGTGACAGTGGGCGCGAAAGTTGATTTAGGTGTTCTGAATCCTTTCATTCCAGAAAATCGCGAAGGATTAATTATTGCTACCTTCTTACTGGTGATAGCAATTATCGGCAAAATTGTTACAGGTTGGGCGGTTTTTGGCCCAGTTAAAATTAACCGTTTAGCGGTTGGTACAGGAATGATTCCCCGTGGTGAAGTTGGGCTAGTGTTTGCAGGGATTGGTGCAGCTAGTGGTACTCTGGATAAACCATTACAAGCGGCGATCATTATTATGGTGATTTTAACAACCTTCTTCGCACCGCCTTTATTGCGGTTTGCATTTAAACAATCGCCAGAAGAAAAAGAATCTTTAGAAAAAGCCAATTTAATAGGCTAGCACCGCTACGCGGAAGTCAAAAATCAAAAGGTTTTTATTTAGATATTTTGCAATTTTTGCAATGTATCCTTACTTACAGCAGGTTGTAGGTAATTGAAGTACAAATTCTGATGTTGAAACTCTTGTGGGGGAGGGCAAAGATGCCCTCCCCAGTGTACTTCACCCAAATGAAATATGCTGTAATACGTGCCGTAATAACTAATTTTATCCCACTACCCAACAGGCAATTTCCGTGTTAGAAGCGTGTATATTCGCAACAATATTGTGTGGCTTTTTCGGCATTATCCTGAAAAAAAATCTGGTGATGAAGATCATCTCTATGGATGTGATGAGTACGGGTGTGATCGCCTATTATGTGCTGATTGCATCACGAAATGGCTTTTTTACCCCCATTATTGTCAACAGCGAAAATCGCGCTTATGCTGACCCGGTTCCCCAAGCGGTGATATTGACGGCAATTGTGATTGGATTTTCGATTCAGGCCATAATGCTGGTGGGTGTGATGAAGCTAGCACGGGATAATCCAACTTTGGAAAGCAATGAGATTGAGAAAAATAACACGCCATGAATAACATTACTATTGCATGGATCGCATTACCGTTGTTTTTGGGATTCGTTATTTATCTGCTTCCCAAGCTTGACCGATACCTCGCCCTGAGTGTAGCTGTGGTTTCGGGTGGATATGCGTTGTCGCTATTTTTAAATCAGTCCCAGTTAACACTAAATTTACTGGATAATTTCGGTGTCACCTTAGTAGTTGATCAATTAACTGGCTACTTTATATTGACAAATGCGCTGGTCACTGCTGCGGTCATTCTCTACTGTTGGCACACTGATAAGTCGGCTTTCTTTTATACGCAGATTATTATTTTGCATGGCAGCGTCAATGCCGCTTTTGCCTCTGCGGATTTCATTAGTTTATATGTGGCGTTAGAGGTAATTGGGATTGCGGCGTTTCTCTTGATTGCCTATTCCCGAACCAATCGGTCGATTTGGGTGGCCTTGCGCTATATGTTTGTCAGTAATACGGCAATGCTGTTTTATCTGGTGGGGGCGGTGTTGGTCTATCAGGCGAATCATTCCTTTGCTTTTGCAGCTTTGCGTGGCGCACCGAAAGAGGCGATCGCCTTAATCTTTCTAGGACTCTTGACAAAAGGGGGAATATTTGTATCCGGCTTGTGGTTACCATTGACGCACTCCGAATCAGAAACCCCAGTTTCGGCTTTGCTATCAGGAGTTGTGGTTAAAACTGGCGTTTTTCCCCTGGTGCGCTGTGCTTTGATGGTGCCTGAAATTGATCCAATCGTCAGGATTTTTGGAGTTGGGACAGCACTTCTGGGCGTATTCTATGCAGTCTTTGAAAAGGATACCAAGCGGATGCTGGCGTTTCACACGGTTTCGCAATTAGGCTTTATCCTCGCCGCACCTAGCGTCGGTGGTTTTTATGCCCTGACGCATGGTCTGGTAAAATCCGCGCTCTTTTTAATAGCAGGTGTCTTACCGAGTCGAAACCTGAAGGAATTGCAACATCAGCCGATCCATACCCCGCTATGGATTGCCTTGGTCATAGCCAGCTTCTCGATATCCGGCTTTCCCTTGTTATCCGGCTTTGGGGCGAAGGTGTTGACGACGAAGAATCTGCTGCCTTGGCAAGTGATCGCCATGAATGTTGCAGCCCTCGGAACAGCAATATCGTTTGCCAAATTCATATTTCTCCCACGCGGGGGAAAAGCGGATGTACAGCGAGGTTTCTGGGCAGCAGTGGTCTTGTTACTTGGTGGGCTGATTCTGGCCAATGTTGTGTATTACGAGGCGTATACCGTTACAAATCTCATCAAACCCCTCGCAACCATCGGCATGGGATGGTTGGCTTACTTTGTGATTTTTAAACGTTCCGTAATCAAGCTACCCCGTGTCCTTGAGCAATTTGAGCATCTGATCGGGGTGATGAGTTTGATGTTGCTTTTGCTATTCGGGATGGTATTAGCATGATTGGGCATCTGAATCTGATATTACGACTAACTATTTGGTTTCTGCTCACCTCTGATGTGAGTCTGCCTAATATCATCATTGGTGTCAGCGTCGCACTCCTATTACCGGGTCGTCAAAAAGTCCCGGAAGCCTTAAGGGATTGGTTACGTGTGCTGGGTGAGGTTTTAGTGGCGATTCCCCAGGCCTATATTGAGGCATTTGAAATCATTTTCCGTCCCCATAACCACGAAGATGTGATCATGGAACGAGTCAAACCTCAACGCACGCCGGGACTGATATTCCTGGATATATTCTTGATTACCTTTACGCCCAAAACCATTGTCTTGAAATACCACGAAAAGGGCTTGTACGAAGTACACCGGGTGAGACGGAGGAAAAAGTCATGAATGTGGTAATGATTGCCATGATTCTAGCGTTGCTCATACCCATGTATGAAGCTTGGCAAGATGATGATATTTGGCAAAAAATGTTGGCATTTGCCAGTATTGCCACCAAAACGTCAATTATGATCCTGATGGTATCCGTGTTACGGGATGATTGGATGATTGGTGTTGTGGGGATAATTATTCTCAGTGTGGGTAATGCCGGATTAATGTTATTGGCACATCTACTTAAGCGAATGAACGATTTATGATCGACCTGTTTAGTTATACCTGCTTATGCTTAGGAATCTTCTTCTGGTTTTGGGGAACTTTTCCCCTACTCGGTAATCGTTCGGTATTATTCAAGTTGCATAGTCTTTCAGTTGCAGATACCCTCGGATCGATGAGTATCATTATCGGGCTACTCCTGAAGATACCCAGTGAATGGCCGCTACTCCTTCTGGGCATCATCTCTTTGGCTATCTGGAATACAGTGCTGGGTTATGTTTTGGCATATTGTTCTAGTCCCAATGATCGCCATGAATGATAATAGTTATGTGTATATAATCACCGCGTTGTTGCCGTTATCTGCGTTAATGCTGGTAATTCAGGTCAATCCATACAATGCCCTGGTAGTTCAGGGAATACTGGGAGCTGTAGCGACATTGGTATTTGCCGTTTTGGGGGCGGCGGATGTGGCTTTGACTCAAGCATTAATGGGGACTTTGCTGGGGATTACGCTGTATGCGATCGCCGTTCGTTCTTCCTTAGTGATGCGTCTGGGTGTCCTGGAATACGAGTCACAGGAGGCAGATGCCGAATTGAAATCTGAAGGTCATTTTGGGCAACTGCTGGAAGACTTACGCCGAATTTTTAGCAAATACTATCTGCGTCTTGAGGTAGTGCCATACATGAATATCCAGGCTTTGCAGCAAGCACTTATAAATAAAGAAGTTCATGCGACTTGTGCCAGGAGTGATCAAAATAGCTCCCTATCTGGGGACGAAAGGCAAATCTATCATACTGCGACTAGAGTTCAACGGTTATATGACATCATGGAGTCTGAACTTTTGTCACCTGCAACAATCATTACTTATGTAAATACACCAGATTCAGGGGAGAAGCATTAATGAAATGGGTCTACATTGCCGCAGGGATAGCGCTTTACATGATCTTCCTGGTTATGCCCAATCAGACACAGGAGTTATCGGATATCTCTATCGTCAAATCAGTTGTACAAGATAGTGGAGTACCCAATGCAGTTACAGCTATCATTCTCAGGAATCGGCTGTATGACACTATCTTTGAAGTTGTAGTATTTACAATCGCAGTCATGGGTGCGCGTTTTCTGCTGGCTGATGAAAGACCGTTCTGCACTATTTATCAGTTTACAGATGAACCATCAATTATTTTGGCGCGTCTGGGAGCGACTATTTGCTCATTGGTGGGGATTGAACTGGCGATTAGGGGTCATTTGAGTCCGGGCGGTGGTTTTGCTGCTGGGGTGGCGGGTGGTACGGCCATCGGACTGATTGCGATTACCTCATCATCGGAGTGGATGCAGGCGATTTACACGCGCTGGAATGCCGCTAGATGGGAAAAGGTTTCGGTGCTGGTTTTCATTGTCCTGGCGGTGATAACTCTGGCAGGATTTGAGTTACCCCACGGAGAGTTGGGCGCACTTGTCAGTGGCGGAGTGATACCTTTGCTGAATATCTTAGTTGCAGTTAAAGTGGCGTTGGGGTCGTGGTCGGTGATGTTAGTTTTTATTCACTATCGCGGATTGTTGTGAGGTTAAGTGAAAGGCGATATCTAAGCTGTTACGCCTACTCTTGGGGGAGCGCGATCGCCTTTTTTCTTCCCCTAATTACAGTTAAATTTTATACTTATTAAGCAAATATTATATTTAACTAGATAGACTGTTCGTGATCACAGTCAAAAGAATGAGAACAAGTAACTTGATACATGGTTACTTTTCATACAGTCCTTTTTATGCAATAATTAAGAATATTTCTTATTTAAATAACTGATTAGAGAGCTAATCCGGAAAAGAATGTAGAGACGTTCCATGTAACTTCTCTACAAGGTTTCTAGAAAACGCATATTTAATGTTTACCAGTATAGTTTTGCCTTTCGGGTAACTTCCAAGCAGTGCCTTAACCCAAAACATATATCAACTTGATAATGACAGCAATTATTATTAAACCATGACAAAAATTCTTACAGATACAAACTGGCAAGAACTAAAGGCAGAAAGCGAGCAAAAGGGTATACTTTCCATTCAATCAAAGGGAGTTGAAACTATCCGCCAAGGAAAGATTCTAGATGTCTGTAATATGTATCACTGCTGGACAAAGTTACGCAATGGATTATCTATTTGGATACACGAACAAGAGTTTACTGATGACCTGGTGTGGATGAGAGATAGTTTCGATGAATCTCAATTTGGGTTGAGTTTTTTTCTCTCAGGAAAAGTGAGAATTGAACGCCACGGTTTAACAGATAAGACTGACGAATCAATAGGCAGATATTATTCAGAATGTAACTGCGATATCAAAGAAACTGAATACTGGAAAGCCGGAGAGAAATTTTCCCGCATTTATCTGGAAATCGAACCGCAGGAATTTTTCTCAAGTTTTGGCTATGAAGACTTAGAACACATCCCAATTTCTCTGCGTCAAGCCTTAATGGGCGATAAATTACAGCCTTATTACCAGCAAGGAGAAATCACACAGGAAATGTGGGTTATATTATCTCATATTCTCCAGTGTCCCTATCAAGGCTATCTGAAGCAGATGTATCTGGAAAGTAAGGCTGTGGAATTGATTACCCTTCATTGTCAGCAATTCCATGAGGAGGATATTCATAATTATCGCTCACCAGTCAAGGATTTGAGGGATGTAGACAAAATTTACCAAGCCAAGGAAATTTTATTAGGTAATCTAGAAAATCCACCCAGCCTGATGGAGTTAGCACGGCAAGTAGGGTTAAATGATTTCAAATTGAAACGTGGTTTTCGTGAAGTTTTCGGCACATCTGCATTTAAATATTTGCACGACTATCGACTAGAAAAAGCCAAACAACTTTTAGTATTAGGAGAAATGAAGGTTGAAGAAGTGGCATTTAGGGTTGGTTTTGACAGTCGCAGTTATTTTGCCTCTGCATTCCGCAAAAAGTTCGGCTTAAATCCGAAACAATACTTTCAGCATCAGCAAAAATCCGTCTAGCGTTCAAAAAAAATCCGTCTACCGTTCAAAATCAAAATCCGCATCCCATATCATACATGAGCTGCTAGTTTAGTTAGGAAGATTTCTTAATACTGCCAAGTGGTGTCAGGGAGTGTAGGTAAAAAAATGAAGTTAGATAAATTGTTTCAAAGTCTGTTGCTGACGGGTGCAGTTGTGGTGTTGATTAGCACTCCTGCTAGAAGTGAGGTAAATCAAGGTGAATCTTCTACGGCGAGGGTAGGAGAATCTACATTCAAGGACACCCTGGGAGTGAGAAATAGTAAATCTCCAAGATTGACTTCCAGTCACAGGAAGCACCGATATTTTCCGTCTCAAGTTGCAAGTTCTTTGCAAAGAGCAAAGTCAGAGAAATTAAACAGAACGATTCTTCAACTGAATGAGATTTCGCAGGTTTCCCAGAGTGCAGAATTACTTGTACAGTCGCCAGCATCTTCTGAGGTAATACAGGTGACGGGGGTGCAAGCAAATCCCACAGAGAAAGGTGTGGAGGTGATTTTACAAACCACACAAGGGGAACAGCTACAAATCACTAATCGCAGTGCTGAGAATAATTTTATTGCTGATATTCCCAATGCTCAATTGCGTTTAGCCAATGGCGATGGGATTACATTCCGCTCCGAAAAACCTGTTGCGGGAATTACTGAAATAACAGTTACGAATTTTGATGCCAATACTGTGCGGGTGACGGTAATCGGTGAAAAAACTTTACCAACAGTTGAGCTATTTGATGATCATGTCGGGTTGATTTTTGCTGTTGCATCTGCGGAAGTAGCCACGCAGCCACCACAAACGCCACCAGATCAAGAACAGCCGACAAGTGAGACACCCCAAGAGCAACCAGCAGCACAACAGGATGAACCGATTGAGTTAGTAGTAACGGGACAACAGGATGGGTATCGCGTACAGGATGCGGCGACTGCAACAAAGACAGATACACCTTTGCGCGATATTCCCCAATCTATTCAGGTAGTGCCGCGAGAAGTGCTGGAAGATCGCAACGTGAGAAGTCTAGCTGAGGCAGTAGAAACGGTTAGTGGCGTGGTTGACGGTGCTGACTACAACGGTTCGCCTGCACAAGACTTCATTATCAGAGGATTTGAACAGGGTGGAAGTTTCCGAAATGGCTATCGAGATGTAAATTCTTATGGCTTGACAGGAGTGGGGACGATTGAGCGAGTGGAAGTTTTGAAAGGGCCTGCTTCAGTTTTGTTTGGGGCTGTAGAACCTGGTGGAATCATCAACGTCGTCACTAAACAACCCTTGAGTGAACCCTATTATCAGCTGGGATTTGAGGTAGGGAACAGGGCATCTTATCAGCCTAGTATTGATTTCTCTGGCCCTTTAAACGCCGATAAAACTTTGCTTTATCGCTTCAATGCTAGCTATCAAAGTTCAGATGGTTTTCAAGATTTTGTCAATACAAATCTGACTACGATCGCACCAACAATCGCTTGGGAATTGGGTGATAGAACGGACTTGACTCTATATTATGAGTATATTAACTTCAAAGGAACTTTTGAACAGTATACTTCCATTCTTAGCAATAATACGTTTCTGCCTCGAAACTTCTATCAGGCATATCCTAACGATGCTTACGTAGATAATACTACCCAAAAGTTGGGTTACACATTGAGTCACGAATTTAGTGATAACTGGCAAATTCGTAATAACTTTTCTGTGGTTACTAGTAAAAATGCTGAAGAATATACTTTAGCAACAGGGGTAATGAATGATCAGTTTTTACGGCAATTTGCTCAAGATCGTGAATTTACCCAAGACAACTATTTTGGACAGATAGACTTGCTAGGAAAGTTTAATACGGGATCAATTTCTCACCAAATATTGATGGGTTTTGATTTCAATCATAATATTGATACTTTTGCAAGGGTAGTTCAAAGGAATGTTCCTAATCTAGATATTTTCAATCCCAACTATAATATTCCCAGCTTCGACTATGGCCCACGTTCTAGTTCTACCGAACGTTTTCAAACCTACGGGATTTACCTTCAGGATCAGATTAGCTTTCTAGATCATCTGAAGCTATTGATTGGTGGGCGCTTCGATTGGATTTCCAGCGATAATACAGATAACATTACAGATAATACGACACAAAACCCTGATAGTAGTGCTTTCAGCCCCCGAATCGGGTTAGTGTATCAGCCTAGCAAATCTGTTTCTCTCTACACCAGCTACAGTCAATCTTTCGTCCCTGAAACGGGAATCAACCCTGATGGTGAAATATTTGAGCCTACAAAAGGAAGACAATATGAAGTAGGTATTAAAGCTGATTTTCTAGAAGGTAGACTTTCGACAACACTGGCAGCCTATCAGATCACCAAGTCAAATATTCTCACCCCCGATCCTGATCCTGAAAGAGCTGCGCTTGATTACTTAATTCAGGTAGGGGAACAAAGAAGTCGAGGGATTGAGTTAGATGTTGCGGGGGAGATTTTACCCGGTTGGAAAGCGATCGCTTCCTATGCTTACACTAATGCAGAAGTAACTGAAGATAACGATATTCCTGTAGGCAATCGATTGGTGAGTGTGCCAGAAAATCAAGCTAGTCTCTGGACAACCTATGAGTTTCAGAATAGCGATTTGAAGGGTTTGGGATTTGGACTGGGGCTGTTTTATGTGGGTACGCGATCGGGAGATTCCGCTAACTCCTTTGAAATACCCGATTACTTGCGTACTGATGCGGCAATTTACTACCGTAGAGATGGTTTTAAAGCTGGTATCAATATCCGTAATCTATTTGATACAGACTATATTAGAACCTCTGACGATGGCAGAACATTCTTACGAAGAGGTGCGCCTTTTACAATTATCGGCTCCATTAGCTGGGAATTTTAACTCTCTCTTCTGTAGAGCCTGAATATAATATCAGTCTTCTGAACAACCTGCCAAATATTAGTTAAAGAAAAATATTCCACAATGACAAAGAAAGCCATTAGTACAATTATGCGGTTGTTACTTGGTCTTAAAGCTGTTTGCCTTTTGACTTTTGCTAAGTTTGTTTGGGTTGTCAAGACTGTTTTTTCTAGCTTGCGGATCTTATGGCAACCTCGGCAGATTTTGAGTAATTACAAATTTTTACCATTCTTTCTGACAATAGTTTTGGTTTTAGCGATCGCAGCCTGTAACAACAACATACCGCAGCTAGAGAAAAGGCAAACAACGAAAAACTGTCGAATTGTACACCATGCAATGGGAGAAATTTGCGTTCCTAATCATCCAAAACGGATTGTAACTTTAAACCCTGCTGCCTTGGGCAATGCGATCGCGCTTGGCATTCAACCTACCGGAAGTGCTACTGAAGAAATTAATCAGTTGCCGCCTTATCTTCAAGACAAAATTGAGGGAATCAAGTTTTTAGGTACTTGGGGAGAGCCTAACTTAGAAAGTATTGCCTTGCTTAAGCCTGATGTTATTATTGGCTGGAAACATAACCAGCAATCAACCTATTCTCAACTGTCTTATATTGCACCAACAACTTTATACGACTGGGTAGTTAATATAAACCATCCAGATAATTGGAAAGAGTATTTTAATTTTATAGCGAAAGTACTAGGCAGAGAAGATATTGGTCAGCAACTTTGGCAACATTACTATCAGCGCATTGAACAACTAAAAAGCGCAATAGGCAATCGCTATAAGAATAAAACAATTTCTGTCATCGTATTTAATGCTGGTACGATTTACAGTGTGGGAGAAAATTCATTTATTGGTTCTATATTGAGTGATGTTGGATTAAATCGTCCAGAATCACAAAAAATTTCCTCAAATGGGTCTTTTAGTCTCTCTGAAGAAACTTTAGAAATGGCTGATGGCGATGTGATGTTTATTGCAGACCATGATGGTAAACACAACTTAAGTATTCTCAATAAAAAGCCGCTGTGGAAAAAGCTGAAAGCATTTCAACAAAATCATATTTATTTTGTTGAATCTACTAACTGGGAATCATCAAGAAATCTACTAGCTGCCGATACTGTCATTGATGACTTATTTAAATATTTAGTGAATAACCCTTAAAATCACGTCTAAACACACCTGATTAGTTCGTAAATCCTGCCAACGTTCATCTGAGCAACAACCAGAAGATGAACCTTGCTACACTACAATTTACTTGTTCAAATCAACACTTTATGCACGAAACAATTCCCAGATAATCAAGTAGAAATTTAAGCAGTGGGATGTTGATAGGCGTGCAATCATGGCTGTGTTGTCATCCAGATCAACCCACTGACCTTTTTTGAATTGGAGCGTTCGCGTAGCGTCTCGTAGAGAAGCGACTTGACAGTACTGCGATGCAAGCGATCGCACAAGGACTAAATCGAGAAGAACAGCTAAACAGGCGATCGCAGAAACAACTAAACGGAAGTTTGATCAGATTTTCCAGTAGATTAATTTTTGAGCAAAATTAGCGGTAACAAGTTTATTTCTCTATCGCCAGACACTTTAAATGTTCTCGGCAGGAATAAGACTCATTACCGCTATTCAGGCATCCCCTTGATGGGTATGGCTTGCTAGTTTTCGCGAATTATGCTGAAAAACTTAAAAAACCAACTTCTAACCTTCGACAACTAATTTGCCAACCATACCAGCACCACGGTGAGGTTCGCAATAGAAGGTGTATTCACCAGCAGGTGCGTCTGCGGGAATGGTTGTGGTTTGGGTTTGACCAGGACTCATCAGCAATTGCTTGTGAGACAGACTTTTTGCCAAATCAGCACTCTTAGCGGGGTTTAGCGCCGCATCAAACACAACGTTATGGGGAGGAACTTTGTTGTTCACCCACTCAATTGTGTCACCTGGTTTAACTGTCAACTTTTTAGGCTCAAATGCTAGCATTCCTTTGTCACTACCCAGTTTGACCTGGAAGGTTTCAGCTGAAGCGCTGGGTGTGAAAATGACAAAGCTGCTAACAACTAAAATAACTGTCAACACCGATAGAGTCAAACGTCGCCAGCTTGCAGCAAACAATTTCATGGCTTTCTCCTAACTATAGTTTTTATTTCCCTCTCCCATTTTAAATAAAATCAACGCCAAAATATGACAATCTGTCGTAGATAAAATTTTTTTTTTACAATTGAGCCTAAATCATGAAGAAATCTGGTGCAATTGGCGATCATCTTAGGCTGCATTACACCCAAAAGTTTATGGGTCAAACTATTTTGGATTTTGGATTTTGGATTTTGGATTGATTCTACAGATAAGTCAAACCTCAGAGTCCTGAGTCCTGAGTAATCAAGAGGTGAGGGAGTTCCAAGGCATAAAATCCCCAATTAATTTGTAGTAACCCACCATAAACTTAAGGATAATAGTGGGTTACGCGATCGCTTTCCCACCCTACAATTTTTGGGTAATTTATTTTTTGGTGTCCATCCACTGATCTATACTCAGTACCCAGGAATTAGCTATCTGTGAGGAGTTTAGTAGTAAATTTTACCGCCGCCCCACTTGTCGCCAACTACTTTTGGTTGTAATAAAATATGACCAGCAGTGGCTACTAAGTCATCTTCTGTGAAAACTCTCATTTCCGTGAAAATATCTGCACTCTTGAGGCTGGGGTGTAACTCAGAAATTTCCTCTTCCCCGTCATAGGTAGTAGGATTTTTCATGTAGTCCACCAATCCTTCAATATTATTCCGGTTTGGTGTTGCCAGTGCCAGAGTTTCTGGTTCTAGTCCCACGTTTTGGTTAGTCTTGGTAACTCCGCCAGCATGACACTGGGCGCAAGCATATTGAAATAAGCGTTTACCTTCTTTGACTTGTTTAAGGCTGAGTACAACGGTATCACCCTGATCATTTAATGGCACTGTTCTGATTGCTTCGTCCAGTTCTACGGCTGTAGCGCTACCGACAACCAACTGAAATGTCAGCAAAATGGTAGCAACAACAACGCCAAATAGTCTTCTAAACATGATTCCCCTTAAAATTTTTGACGCTCAACACAGCTAATAAAGCGATGCTCAATCTCCATGTTGCTAATGACTTGCTTTTTGCCATTAGCTAAAGTCTGAAATAGCCCTTGACGTGACTTAGGTCTCATTCTTTGAGTTCCTAGTGACCTTTGGGTATGTTTCCGACAATATGTGGGAAATAATTGCCTTTGCATTTTTGCCAAATCGGTCTTTTGGCGTTTTTTGGCAATTTTCAGTTGGTTACACCGAGAGAACACTCTTTCCACAGGAATACTGTAGTCTGCTGCTATCTCTGCGCTCAGTAGGTTTGCAAAACCCATAATAGTGATTAACTGACAGATAGAGATTGAGTCACTGTAATACCAATATCATGTTAGGAGTGCAATTTGTCGCCCAAAATCTGGTGACGGTTGAGGTGGGGATCAACGGCTAGTAAGTCAATATAGACTTAATATTATTTAATATAAAAAGCTGAACATTCAACCTTTTCCTCCTGTGAATGTGGCACCTTGAATAAAGTAGCGGTTAAAAAAGGCATAAATCCCTAAAGCTGGAAGGGTAAACATCATCGAAGCAGCCATAATGTAGTTCCAATAGCTGATATATTGACCTTTAAAGCTATTCAGCCCCAAGGGTAGGGTAAACATCTCTGGGTCAAAGAGGATGACGATAGGGAGTAAAAAATTATTCCAACTACTCATGAAGACAAAAACCGCTTGTGCTGCGAGTGCAGGTTTTGCTAGAGGTAAGACAATATGCCGAAAAATTCCCCAGGTATTTAAACCATCTAGTTGACCGGCTTCTTCTAATTCTTTAGGAAAATTTACAAAAAACTGCCGCATCATAAAAATGAAGGTGGCGTTAACCATACCAGGAACAATCATGCCTTGGTAGGAATTTAGCCAGCCAATGGCTTTCAAAATCAAGAATGTGGGAATGAGGGTGATTTGTGTCGGTACTGCTAGCAATGCCAAAATTAAGAAGAACCAGAAGCGTTTGCCGACAAAACTCAGCCTGGCTAAAGCGTATCCAGCCATTGAATTGAAGAGTAAATTTAATAGGGTGACGCTAACGGCGATGAAGACACTGTTGAAAAACCACCGCCAAAATAGCGGTTCTTGCACAAATATCTGTTTGTAATTATCAAGCGTAAAATTTTGGGGAAAGAAATTTAATTCCCCACTGATAATCTCTGAGAGCGGTTTAAATGATGCTGAAAGCGCCCAAAGGAAAGGAATCAAGGTGATGACTGCATACAGGGTTAGCACGAGGTATAACAGTAATTTCAGCCAAGGTAAGCGCGAGATATTATTCATGTCCTTTCGCTGCCAAAAATTCGCTGCTGAATCAATGTCACAGCAATAATTATGACTGTCAGCAAAAAGGCGATCGCAGCGGCATATCCCATCTGTAAATTCCGAAATACAGCCTGGTAAATTAGTAGTACCATAGTCAGAGTGGCGTTGTTCGGCCCACCAGTGCCACCAGAAAAGATATAAGACTGGTCAAAAAGTTGAAATGTCCCAATTATCCCGATCGCCACTACAAAAAAAGTGACGGGTTTGAGCAAGGGAATGGTAATATAGATAAACGTTTGCCACCAATTCGCTCCATCCAGTTCTGCGGCTTCGTAGAGTTTTTGAGGGATATCTTGCAAAGCTGCTAAGTAGATCACCATATAAAATGGTGCAGTTGACCAAATATTCATCATCATAATTCCCCTGAGTGCCACGGCTGGATCACCTAACCAGTTATAAGTAGGTAGTCCGACAAAGGCGAGAAGATTATTTAATAGTCCATCGGTGTTATAAATCCACATGAATATCAGCGTTAGCACAGCTGAAGATGTGACTGTGGGTAAAAAGAATAAGATTCGCCATGAGTTTCTGCCCCGAATACCAGAATTAAGGGTTACTGCCAGTAATAAAGCTAAAATTGTTTGAGTTGGAACAACGATGGCGACATATTCGGCTGTATTTCTCAAAGCAATTCCGACACGTTCATCTTCAACTAAGCGGGTAAAGTTGCGAAAGCCGATGAAGTCGTAGTCAATAGTGCCGAGAAGTTGGACTTTGTGCAGGGAGAGAAAAACGGCGTAGACTATGGGCAGGATGACAAAACCCCCCAAAACCAATATTGTGGGCATCATGAATATGTACCCAGCGAAGGTTTCGGTAATATTCCATCTGGGGTTCATTCGCCGTCTCCGATTTTGCAGCACCATTGAACCTTCCTGTAGTTTATTCTCAAACTGGTGATGGCGATCGCGCAAGCGCTGACAAGTCAGTTCGCTCGTAGATAGTTTTCGATGGTAGCTTGAGTCAGAAGCCCAGAAATATATCTAAGTGCTGTTTTTGCTATGGTTGGAAGTAGGTATTTTTGGTTCATTCAGCGTCAACCAGTAGGTGTTTTTTTGAACATTGAAAATTTTCCGCCTGAAATCCTTATCTCATCTGGTTTTGAACCCTCTCACACCTAAATTGAGGTTGACGCAAACTCCCAAACCTTTGCTATTAAAGCTTTTGAGCTATTTTTAAAGTTTCTATCTTGACAACCCAATCGCTGAAAAGCTATATTCACTTTAGGTTGACGAAACAGCACCTTGAAAACCAAATATATCAATGCTTCCAGATGCAGGCCATTGCAATTACAAATAATCCCTATCAGGGATTGAAACTTATGATTCTCAAACTTAGAGAAATCATAAACCGTAAATTGCAATTACAAATAATCCCTATCAGGGATTGAAACGCTATGGACTGAGAGGCTATGCCCCATCTGCTGTGATTGCAATTACAAATAATCCCTATCAGGGATTGAAACTTGCAGGGGAAAACCGGATTTCGGCAGGTGTGTCCATTGCAATTACAAATAATCCCTATCAGGGATTGAAACATACATTTCAAAAATGCCTAACGAAATACATCTCATTGCAATTACAAATAATCCCTATCAGGGATTGAAACTTCGTCCCTTGAAGAACTTTTGCTAGCTCGGTGTTGATTGCAATTACAAATAATCCCTATCAGGGATTGAAACCCAGTAATGGCATCCTAAGAATAAAAATATCTCCTTATTGCAATTACAAATAATCCCTATCAGGGATTGAAACTCACTGCTTTAAACTTCTCACCAGCATTTTCGACTTATTGCAATTACAAATAATCCCTATCAGGGATTGAAACATTGCCGAGGCTATTAATTTCACCAAACCAACGAAATTGCAATTACAAATAATCCCTATCAGGGATTGAAACTAACAAATATGTATCACAGGATTGTTTAACAAAACATTGCAATTACAAATAATCCCTATCAGGGATTGAAACCCATACTGAATATCTCCTTTGGTGTTCTTAGAATGATTGCAATTACAAATAATCCCTATCAGGGATTGAAACGTGGCATCTACAGCAGACACATGGATAGCAGAACAATTGCAATTACAAATAATCCCTATCAGGGATTGAAACAAATATCTGCAAAGCAAGAATTTTCAGTACCAATTGCAATTACAAATAATCCCTATCAGGGATTGAAACTTCCCAGTCTTCCGGGTCGGCTGCAAGGATTTCTGCATTGCAATTACAAAGAATCCCTATCAAGGATTGAAACGGCACTTCCGGCGCTTTTGGAATCAATCCTTCAATTGCAATTACAAAGAATCCCTATCAGGGATTGAAACTTGCTTCTCCCCGCTCTTATGCCAACTCTGTACATTGCAATTACAAAGAATCCCTATCAGGGATTGAAACCCCCACTGTATTGATTTATTCATTATTTGCCTTATTTGATTGCAATTACAAAGAATCCCTATCAGGGATTGAAACTGGATGATATTTATCTAGAGTTAGCACCAGCAATTGCAATTACAAAGAATCCCTATCAGGGATTGAAACATTGTCCCCAAACGCCGACTTAGATCCAAAATCATTGCAATTAAAAATAATCCCTATCAGGGATTGAAACGCTGCTTGCGACGCTGAAAAGATTTATCAATCTATTGCAATTACAAATAATCCCTATCAGGGATAGAAACACAACCGTTACACCAGAATCACTTAAACCCAATAATTGCAATTACAAATAATCCCTATCAGGGATTGAAACTTATTACTTCTCGCACAGCGTTTAAAGTAAAAACAGCAATGCAGCTAACACAGAGAAAAGAATGACAGTAACTATACCCATTCAAGCCATAGAATTAGCTCCCGGTAGCCACATCGCCATTCATAACCTCTCCTGGGACGACTTTGAGGGACTTCTCTCGGACTTAGGTGAAAAACGTCACACCCGCATTGCTTACTACCGAGGAACTTTAGAAATAATTTCCCCCCTAGCATTACATGAGCGTCCCCACCGGATTATTGCTTACATCATCACCACAATCTTAGAAATTCAAGGACGCAACTGGGAGGACTTCGGCTCTACAACCTTTAAACGTCCAGATATTGCGGGAATTGAACCAGATACCTGCTTTTATATCCAAAATGCTCACCAAGTCAAAGGATGTACCCAAATGGACTTAAGTATCTATCCTCCCCCTGACTTGTCCATTGAATCTGATGTCACCTCAAAAACCACCCTTGATGCTTACACAGCCCTGGGGGTTCCCGAAGTATGGATATACAGTAACTCTCAGTTAAAAATTTACATCCTTCAAAGTGACAGATATTTAGAATCTTCTATTAGTCCCACTTTTCCCAACTTACCCATCACAGAAATTATTCCCCATCTGGTGCAAAAAGCCATTGATGAGGGAACAAGTCAAATGTTGCGACAACTCAAAACCTTAGTGAGTCAGTCAGAAAAATAAGAATAGTATTCTATTTTAAGCAAACAAAACCAATACCCAAAAATCCAGGAATTACGCATTGACAATATTTCGGAAAATTTTTTGCGGTTTTGAGATGCCGACAACATTTTAATCTGTGAGAAAATTAATAAAACACAGGATAATCATTCACCATGACAGAATTACTCGAACAAGCGATTATCAAACTCAAAAGCTTACCAGCCAGTCAACAAAATTCTATGGCTACGATGATTTTAGAAGAACTGGAAGATGAACAGCGATGGGATGAAGCTTTTGAGCGTTCTCCAGATGCACTAGCTCTCCTAGCAGCCCAAGCGATGGCTGAATATCGCGCAGGTAAAACTCAACAGTTAGATCCAGATACATTGTGAATTCTCTTATTACTTCTCAGTTTCGCCAAGCTTTTGGTAATTTACCTGAAAATGTGCGAGAGCAAACCCGCGAAGCATATCGCCAATTTAAACAAGACCAAAACCATCCCAGTTTACGTTTCAAAAAAGTGCATCCAGAATTACCTATTTATTCTGCAAGAGTCAGCAGAAGCTATCGAGCCGTTGGACAGTTAGAGGGAAATACAGTTATTTGGTTTTGGGTGGGGTCACATACAGAGTATGAAAGGCTACTATCTCAGATGTAGTAACGAAACAGTTTCTAAACAATTAGGACTAGCCTTTTCAAGGTGGTGAGATTTAGAACGAGAATTGCGCCTCTGCGCCTCTGCGTGAGGTAAAAAAAAACTTATTCCCTAGCACGAATTTGGCGATTAGCTGCATTTTCCGCCCGTACCATAGCTGAATTTAAAGATTGTTGCCCAAGTAAAGCACTAATAAACTGATTATCAAAATTATCAGCGATCGCACCTGGATAAATACCTAACTGCCAGCTTGTAGCATCATCCAACCCAGCGACTAAAGGCGATCGCAAAGTATCCTGATCATAACCTAACTTTGCCGCCACCGATGTTCGTGTAGGCAATGCAAACCCTGTACCCGTCCATTTTGCCATTCCTTCCTTACCTGTAAGAAAAGAAATCAACTCCCAGGCTTCAGCTTTATGCTCTGATTGCTTATTCATCACGTAGGCAACAGTAAAAACCATCGTACCTTTTTTGTCATTAATAGTAGGCACTTCTGCGGTGGCAAATTCCAATTGCGGAAAAGTCGTCTCCAAATAAGGAATAGCCCAATTACCTTCAATTACCATTGCTACCCGGCTTTGACCAAACATTTCCGTACCTGAGTTAGTGCCGACATCAGTTGCTTGGGCAGAGGTGCGGTCTTTTTGATACTGGTCTACCACTAACTGCAATCCCCGCAAACCTTCAGGACTAGCAAAAGCAGCATCACCATTTTCGTTAACTACTTTTCCCCCAAAGGCGGCAATTTTGTAAGCTTGATTACTCAACTTAGGCGTAAATCCCAAGCCGTATCTGCTAACTTTGCCTGTCAACTGCTGGGAGTAGGTACGTAATTCATCCCAAGTTGTGGGCGGACTGCTTAAACCTGCGGCGGCGAAGGCTTTTTTGTTATAAAACAGCGCCAGGGTAGAATAATCTTTAGGCAGACCATAGATATCATTTTGGTATTTAAAATTCTCCAGTAAGCTCGGTTCAAAGTCCTCTATGTCAAATTCGGGTGTAATGTAATTATTCAATGGTTCCAGGACATTCTGACTCATAAAGAAAGGAGCTTCTAATGATTCCAGATAGAAGACATCTGGCGCAGCTTCACCGATTAAGCGGGTGGTGATTACATCCATGTATTGGTCAGAAATTACCTCATATCTCACCTTGATATTTGGATGTTGTATTTCAAAGTCTTGTAATAACTGTCTTAATAATTTTTGTTCCACCGGATTACCAGCCCAACCGCTGAGTTTGATGGTGACGGCGGTGGTGGAGTGCTTTGGTAGTTGAAAATTTTGGTAACTTATAACAGCGATCGCGATCGCCATTACCAGACCGAAAAATTTAATCCAGCTTTTTTTGCTCACAACAGATGCCAAGCTCTTTCATCTAGCTTATAAGGGTATGGGGAACTGGGGATTGGGATTGAGAAGTTTCTTCATCACCCCGGCTCCCGGCTCCCTAGTACAAGTCGGCGGAAATAAACAGACCATTCAAAATCCATGAAAAGCCCATATTATAAGCTTTTTGATTTTTGACTTTTGACTTTTGACTTCCGCCTTGCGGTACTAGTCCCTGCTGCCTTTTATTCAGCGGCTGTAGAAGTCAAGCTCATGGTTTCCCACAACACCATAGGATGTGTAGTTGGTATGGGTTGGTGCAAAGCAATTAGCTGGGCTAAAGTGTTCTTTAATTGCGTGCGGGATACAATATCATCTACAAAACCATGCTTTAACAAATCTTCTGCGGTTTGAAAATCTTCTGGTAGTTTTTCGCGCAGGGTTTGCTCAATCACTCGCCGACCTGCAAAACCAATGGTTGCTTTGGGTTCTGCAATGATAATATCTCCCAACATGGCAAAACTAGCGGTAACGCCGCCTGTGGTGGGATTTGTCAAAATGGGAATATAGAGTAATTTAGCCTGACGATGGCGTTCTAAGGCTGCGGAGATTTTCGCCATCTGCATTAAGGAGAGCATTCCTTCTTGCATTCTCGCCCCACCAGAGGTACAGATGATAACTACAGGATAGCGTCGCTGAGTGGCTTGCTCAATCAAGCGGGTCAGTTTTTCTCCGACGACTGAACCCATACTACCGCCCATGAAGCGGAAATCCATTACGCCCAGGGCTATGGGTAAACCGTTGATTTGACCCAATCCAGTTTTAACTGCGTCTACTAAACCAAGTTTATCTTCCATTTCGCGCAGGCGATCGCTATAGAGTTTGCGATCGCGAAATTGCAGGGGATCTGTTGGGCGCAGATGCTCATCTATTGGTTGCCAAGTATTGATATCTATCAATTGGCGGATACGCTCATCGCTATCCACCCGATTATGATGTCCACATTCAACACAGACCATCTGGTTGGCTTTCAGGTCTTTTGTATAGGACAATACGCCACATTTAGGACACTTGTGCCATAGCCCATCAGCAATTTCCCGTTCTTGGGGTTCTAAGTTGGTAGATCCTGATTTCCGTCGATTTGCAAACCAATCTAACAGAGACTTTAAACCACGTGATTCTTCGTTGTTTGCCATTTTTATCTTTTTTTAAGTGGGTATGAGGTTGAAAACATATCAAGCCACTATGGGATGTCCAGGTGAAAAAGTTGTCTAGAGCAACTTAGTTGTGACTCTTGACCTCCGCTTTCAAAGTCTCCAGATTTGCTCTTGTACAAATGCAAGTAACACCCCATTTTAGCTTTTTGACTCTTGACTACATCTCAAATTACGTTTATAAGCAATTCAGACCTGATGAAAGCATCTTTGGTTGCCAGCTTAACGAAAATGCTGATGCGAACACAAGCCTTTTGCTAGTGTGAATCTTGTAAACTGATTGTCAGAGTCAAGGTCATGGAAATATCAACCCCGAAACCAGATGCTCTTTCGTCAACCCAACGGAAACCACTCGCCCCAAATCAATTATTCCCGTTGGTAGTTTGTGAGATGATACCAGTCACCAGCTGATATTACCAAAAGGTAAAAGGGATATGGGGTAATGACGGCTACAAAGAGGGGGAGTCGGGAGTCGGGAATGGGATGGAAAAGTTTCTTCCCCCCTGTACCCTGCACCCATTCGGCTACGCTCACGGCAAGCCTGCACCCCTGCCTCTAATCTTCCCCCCTGCACCCTGCACCCTGCCCC